>VEQC01000103.1 GCA_018883455.1 Limnohabitans sp.
GCGCTCATCCTGCCCCGCTCTGGGCTCGGGCACAAGCATGGCATCGTGCTGGGTAATTTGGTCGGCCTCATCGACAGCGACTACCAAGGCCAGTTGATGGTCAGCGCATGGAACCGCAGCCCTCAGGCCTTCACCTTGCAACCCATGGAACGCCTCGCCCAATTGGTGATCGTGCCGGTGGTGCAAGCGCAGTTTACCGAGGTGGAGGCTTTCAGCGGCGAGAGCGAACGTGGCCAGGGCGGTTACGGCTCCACCGGCAAGTCTTGAAGGGGGCCTCTCTGCAGGCCCCGCGGCGGGCGCGCTGGTTTACACGCGAAAGAAGCCCACGCCTGTGCTGCCCTGCTCAAGCTCTTGGGCGGTGGCTTCACGCACCGCGTGCACGCGTAAGTGCAATTTGAGTGAGATGCCCGCGAGGGGATGGTTACCGTCGAGCACCACGTGCTCGGGGTAGAGATCGGTCACGGTGAAAAGGGCATCCTTGGGCGCCTCAGGGTTGCACCCCGGCGGCAGCGCATGGCCCTCGATCGTGTGTCCGGCCTCTAGCTCCGCTGGGAAGCGGTGGCGTGCCTCCAGGAAAACCAATTGCTCGTCGTAGTCGCCAAAGGCGTCCTCGGGCTCCAGATGCAAATCGAGCGTGTCGCCCGCCGCGTGTCCCTCCAGGGCATGCTCGAGAGCATGGAGGAGGTCGTCGCCCCCCACCAAAAACGCCACAGGATCGTCCAAGATGTCGAGTGTCTCGCCTTGGGAATCCTGGAGAGTCCAGGTGAGGCTGACCACGCAAGGAATGCTGATGTTCATGGGGCAAAATTGTCGCATGATCCCATCCCATCGTCCCTTAACCCTCTTGGGCGGCCTGACGCCGGCCGAATTCATGCGTCGCTATTGGCAGCGCAAGCCCTTGCTGGTGCGTGCAGCTGTTCCGGACATGAAGGCCTTGCTCGATCGGCGCGAGCTCTTCGCGCTGGCTTGCCAGGCCGACGTGGAGTCTCGCCTGATCCTGGGCGCACGCCCGGGTCTTCACGATTGGCAGCTCTTGCGCAGCCCATTGCGGCGCAAGGATTTCCCCCCTGTGCGCTCCCCTGCTTGGACCTTGCTCGTGCAAGGGGTCGACTTGCATCACGACGCGGCACACGGGCTGCTCAACCGCTTCCGCTTTGTGCCCGACGCCCGACTCGATGACTTGATGATCAGTTGGGCAAGTGATGGCGGCGGGGTGGGGCCTCACACGGATAGCTACGACGTGTTTTTGCTCCAAGCACAGGGGCGTCGCCGCTGGCGTATTGCCCCCCCCCGGCCCAAGGTTCGTCTGCGACCGGATTTGCCTGTCAAAATTTTGCAGGACTTTGAACCGCAAACGGAGTGGGTTTTGGAGCCCGGTGACATGCTTTACTTGCCGCCGAATTGGGCCCATGAGGGGGTTGCCTTAGGTGAGTGCATGACATATTCCGTGGGCTTTCGGGTGCCCGACCGCGACAGTCTGGCGCAGGATTTACTCCAGCGCATGGCCGAGCCGGAGGAAGAGCAGGGGGTCTCCCCACTGTATCGGGATGCGGGCTCGGCGGCGACCACACAGCCCGGGCGCATTCCAGCCGCATTGACGGCGTTTGCCGAACAAGCCATCGATCGAATTCGCCAGCAGCCGTTGCGGCTCGCGCGCGCGTTGGGCGAGAGCTTGACAGAGCCCAAACCCCAAGTCTGGTTTGACCCGGGTGTACGCCCCCAACGGCTGACCCAGGTGAGGCTCGATCGGCGCAGCCGCATGATGTATGACGCCCATCACATCTTTCTCAACGGCGAGAGCTGGCGCGCCTCGGGCGCCGACGCCCGCCTCATGCGCCGCTTGGCCGACACCCGGGCGCTGGGGCCCGAGGACCTCAAAACGGCCAGCCCCGCCGCCCGCGATCTGCTGCGCCAGTGGTGCGAGGACGGTTGGCTCCAGGGCTGATAGACACATCCCCCCTTTGGGTGAATATGACAAAACCCTGACAACGACGAGATAAGTTGCAGGGATTTACCCTATAATGGAATCCGAGCTCAGGGTTGGTGCCCATGGGCTCGGCTCTTTTGAGACCTCCCATCAAAAACTCTTTTTTCACCTCCCAAAGGAAAAGTTCATGAAAAAGTCGATCCTCCTGGCCTCCTTGATCGCTGCCGCCGCTCTCGTTGCCTGTGGCAAAAAAGAAGCCCCGGCCCCGGCTGCTGCCCCTGCCGCCCCCGCTCCTGCCGCTGAAGCTTCTGCTCCGGCTGCTGACGCATCGGCCCCGGCTGCACCCGCTTCTGACGCGGCCAGCAAGTAATCGCGCCTCGCGATCATGCGAAAGCCACCCCTCGGGGTGGCTTTTCTTTTGGGGGGGCGTCAAACCGCCGAGGATCCATGGCCGCGCACAGCGCCGCATGACCCAGGGGGACGGTGTTTGCTCGGTTTAGCGCAGATCGTCTAGCAAGAGACCGAGAATGCGCTTGCCCAGGTCGGTGGTGTCTGCGGGGTTGCCTTGCTCGTCAAGCAGTCGCACCCAGGTGGCGGTGTTGCTCTCGGATTGCAGCACCAGGCGGAAGCGCTGTGGCCCGACAGGCCCTTGGGCGCTGCCAAAGAGTTTGCGCCAAAAGCCGGGCTCTTCTTTGGAGGTATCGACAAAGCGCACGAAGTAAGTGCCTTTGCTGCGGTCACGGTCTTCCACCGTGAATCCGCTGCGATCGAGGGTGAGGCCCACGCGCCGCCATGCCACATCGCCGCCCTCGCGAATGAGGATCATCTGGGTGCCTTGGCGGTTTTGCAATTCGGCCCGGGCGAGGCTTGAGGGGGCACCGCTGGCGGAAGAGGCGACCGCCGAATCGGCCTTGGCCGCATCGGTGCCAAGGGCGACCATGAGGCGCTTGATGAATTCGTTTTCCAGCTCGGGGTCGGAGGCGCGCGGCATCCACCAGGTGCGGGTGCGCGAGGCGTCCATGTACTCCTCGGACATGCCGCGGTGAGAGATCGTGATTTCGGTGCTGCCATCGGCGGTGCGCTCCACGCGGGTGCGGAATTTGTCACGCTCACCGGAGGAGTAAACCGCATCTAACACCTTGCCCAGGGTGCGGCGGATGAAATCTTGTGGAATCTTGGCGCGGTTTTCGGCCCAGTCGGTCTCGAGCACACCAATGCTGGCGTTGTCGACCGCGAGCGTGAAGCCGTTGTCGCGCCAAAACGATTGCAATCGCGACCAGACTTGTTCCGGCGGGCGGTTGACGCGCAGCCAGCGCGTGCGGCCCTCGCGCATGACCTGCACATCCAGCACCGCCGCGGGCGCGACAGCGGGGCCGAGGGCGGCGGCGCTGCGGTTGGCCACGCTGCTGGCCGTGACCGGGCCTCCGGGCATGGCGTAGCGGGTGTCGCGCGCGAGCTGGCTCAGGTCGGGGGGGACGTCTAGGGGGCGCGTTTGCGCGGCCGCTTGGCTGCGGTAGTCCACTTTGCCCATCTCGTTGAGGCTGGAGCAGGCCACCATGCCGGTACTGGCCAGGAGCACGAGCGCGGTGCGCGCGGGGAACAACGAGGGTTTATGAGTCATGGCGCTTCCAGGGGGTCGACGGTCAGATCAGTTTTGCCTCTCGCAAGGCAGACTCCACCACCGCATGATGGGCGGGCGATAAGGGGGTCATGGGCAAGCGCAGGGCAGGGCCACAAAGGCCCATGCGGTGCATCGCCCATTTCAGGGGAATCGGGTTGGCCTCGACAAACAAGTGTTTGTGCACGGGCATGAGTTGGAATTGGATTTGCATCGCGCGTCGTGCATCCCCAGCCATGGCCGCCACGCACAACTCGTGCATCAGACGCGGGGCGATGTTGGCCGTGACACTCACGTTGCCCTGTCCGCCGCAGAGCATGAGCGCCACCGCAGTGGGGTCATCACCGGAGTAAACCGCGAAACCCTTGGGGGCCTCGCGAATGAGCCATTGGGCGCGTTCGATGTTGCCCGTGGCCTCCTTGATCCCAATGATGCCCGGCACTTGGGCCAAGCGCATGACGGTGTCATGCGCCATATCGGCCACGGTGCGTCCGGGCACGTTGTAGAGCACCATGGGCAGGTCGACCGCCTCGGCAATCGCGCGAAAGTGCTGGTACTGTCCCTCTTGGGTGGGCTTGTTGTAGTAGGGAACCACCTGTAGTTGGCAATCGGCCCCCACTTTTTTCGCGAATCGCGTGAGCTCGATGGCCTCGGCCGTCGAGTTCGCGCCACAACCGGCCATGATGGGCACACGGCCTGCGGCTTGCTCCACAGAGACGCGGATGATTTCGCAATGTTCTTCCACGTTCACCGTGGGGGATTCCCCGGTCGTGCCCACCACACCCACGCAATCGGTTCCTTCGGCAATGTGCCAGTCGATCAATTTGCGCAACGTGGGGTAGTCGACGCTGCCGTCTTCGTGCATGGGGGTGGCCAAGGCCACAATACTGCCAGTCAGGGGTTTCATGGGTACTTACCTAAAAACAAGCGATCATTCTAGCCTTGCCGTTGCGCAGCAATGCGTTGCACGCAGCGGGTCGGTGCCTCGAGTTGAAGGTCTTCGTAACCGCGCACGCGCCAACCGTTTTGGCAAATTTGGAGCAATTCCCCGTTCTGCAACAAAAAATCGGGTCTTGAGGGTTTGCCGTAGCGCGCGTGGTCTACGCTAAACGTCTCGTAAATCAGCCATCCTCCCGGTTTGACGCAGGTGAGCAGCTCGGGCAGCCGAGCGCGCCAGAGGTAATGCGTCACCACCACGGCGTCGAAGGTCTGTCCGCCCAATGGCCAAGGACCTTGTTCGAGATCGGCGCACAGGCTTGTCACTTCCGCAGGCAGATGCGCAAGCGCCGCCGCGTCGCGGTCTACACCGAGCACCTGAAAGCCTTGCGTCGCCAGCCAGCGGGCATGCCGCCCGGCTCCACAGGCGAAATCCAGAACTTGAATGCCCGCGGCCCATTGGGCCGCCCAACGCATCACCCAATCGGAGGGTGGGGTGTCGAGCCCATGCATCAAAAACAAGCCCAGATTTGGTCTGCCATGGTGCGCATGAAATCCGGTTGGAGATAAAGCCCGAAGACGGCCAACGGCGCCAAGATGGCCAAGGCCATGATCCAGGTTTTGCGCGCGAAGAATTTGCGGTTCATGACACGGCACTCGGGGCGACCCGCTCGATGGCGCGCTCTCGCACGGGGAGGTTGACCACCGCTGCAAACACGCCCAGAGCGATGGAGATCATCCAGACGACGTCATAACTGCCCGTGCGGTCGTAGAGCAGTCCGCCGAGCCAAACCCCCATGAAGCTGCCAATTTGGTGGCTGAAAAACACAAACCCCCCCAGCATGGAGAGGTGGGCGACACCAAAAATCTGGGCGATGGTCGCGTTGGTTGGGGGCACGGTGGAGAGCCACAAGAGCCCCATGACGCTGCAAAAGACGTACACGCTCATGGGGGTAATGGGCAAGAGCAAAAAGGTCACGATGGTGATGGAGCGCGCCAGGTAAATGAGCGAGAGCATGCGGGTTTTGGAGTAACGCTGCCCCAGAGCGCCACTGGCGTAAGTGCCAAAGACATTGAAGAGGCCAATGAGCGCCAGGCCAATGCTCGCCACCTGCGGCTCCAAGCCTTGGTCGCGCAAGAAGCTCGGCATGTGGATGGCAATGAAGACCACTTGAAAGCCGCACACAAAATAGCCCGCCATGAGGAGTTGGAAACTGGGGTAGGTGAAGGCCTCGCGCAGGGCTTGCAGAATCGATTGTTCGCGCACAGGCGCGGCACCGCCGGCAAAACCCGGTTCGCGCAGGCCGCGCGCCAAGGGCAGAGCGACGAGCGCGAGCGCCGCGAGCCACACCAAAGCGTCTTGCCAGCCCACGGTCTGGATGAGCCAGCCTTCGACGGGCACCATCAGGAACTGGCCAAACGAGCCGGCGGCAGCGGCCACGCCCATGGCCCAAGACCGCTTCTCCGCCGCCACATTGCGGCCAATCACGCCATAGATCACGGCGTAGGTCGTGCCGGCCTGGGCCACCCCAATCAAGACCCCGGCCAAGAGCGTGAACTCGGCCGGGCTGCTGGAGTGTGCCATGCCATAGAGGCCCAAGGCATAGAGCACGGCACAAACCAAGATGACCCGGTAGGCCCCAAAACGGTCGGCCAGCATGCCTGAAAAAATACCGGCAAAACCCCAGGTGAGGTTTTGCACGGCCAGCGCAAAAGCGAAATCCTCGCGCTGCCAGTTTTGCGCTTGGGTGATGGGCTGGAGCCAAAGGCCAAAGCCGTGCCGCACCCCCATCGCTAGGGTGATGATGGCGGCGCCACAGAGCAAAACCTGCCAAAGGGGGAGGGGGCGTGCATTGTTATCCATGGCCTCAACTGTAACGAAAAGCAGTCAAACGCGCAGACCGACGCCCCGGCGCGTGGGCATGGGGCAGGCAGAAAGACTGTATTTCTATCCAGTGAAGGCCTGTACAATGCGCGCCCATGGCAAGTCAAACCACCCCCAGCAGTTATGGCGAAGGCTCGATCCGGGTTCTCAAGGGTCTGGAGCCAGTCAAGCAACGTCCGGGCATGTACACCCGCACGGACAACCCTTTGCACATCATCCAAGAAGTGCTCGACAACGCGGCCGACGAGGCGCTTGCAGGCCACGGCAAGAAAATTGCCGTCGTGCTGCACACCGATGGCTCGGTCAGTGTGGAAGACGATGGGCGAGGCATTCCGTTTGGTCTGCACCCCGAAGAAAAGGCACCGGTCATCGAGTTGGTCTTCACCCGTTTGCACGCGGGCGGAAAGTTCGACAAAGGCCAGGGCGGCGCCTACAGCTTCTCGGGGGGCCTGCACGGCGTTGGCGTGAGTGTCACCAACGCCTTGGCCAAGCGCATGGAGGTGAGCTCGCATCGCGAGGGACAAGTCGCGCGCCTGGTGTTTGCCGGCGGCGATGTGGTGGAAAAGCTCAGCCTGCGCAAGCAGGCCTCGGCCGATCGCAAACAAGGCACCACGGTGCGCGTTTGGCCCGACGCACGCTACTTCGAGTCCGCCGCCCTGCCCATGGCGGAGTTGGTGCATTTGCTGCGCAGCAAGGCGGTGCTGATGCCGGGGGTGAGCGTCACCCTCACCACCGAGAAGAATGGCGAAACCCAGCAGTGGCTCTACAAGGCGGGCCTGCGCGATTACTTGTTGCAGAACCTGGCGGCCGACCCGGTCATTCCGCTTTTTGAGGGCGAGGGTTTTGCCGATGCCAGCAACGAGAGTTTTGCCGAAGGCGAGGGCGCCACATGGGCGGTGGCGTTCACCGAGGAGGGCCAGCCGCTGCGCGAGAGCTACGTCAACCTCATTCCCACCACTGCGGGCGGCACACACGACAGTGGCTTGCGCGACGGTTTGTTTCAGGCCGTCAAGAGTTTCATCGAATTGCACGCGCTCTTGCCCAAAGGCGTGAAGCTGCTGCCCGAGGACGTCTTCGCCCGCGCGAGCTATGTGCTCTCGGCCAAGGTGCTTGATCCGCAGTTTCAAGGCCAGATCAAGGAGCGTCTCAACTCCCGCGATGCCGTCCGTCTGGTCTCGGGCTTTGTGCGTCCGGCTTTGGAGCTTTGGCTCAATCAGCACGTCGAGCACGGTAAAAAACTCGCGGAACTCGCCATCCGGGCAGCCCAAACCCGCCAGCGCGCGAGTCAGAAAGTGGAGAAACGCAAAGGCTCTGGCGTGGCGGTGTTGCCCGGCAAGCTCACCGATTGCGAGAGCCGCGACCTCAACCACAACGAGATCTTTCTGGTCGAGGGTGACAGCGCGGGCGGCAGCGCCAAGATGGGGCGCGACAAAGAATGCCAAGCCGTGCTGCCCTTGCGCGGCAAGGTGCTCAACACCTGGGAGGTGGAGCGCGATCGGTTGTTTGCCAACACCGAAATTCACGACATTTCCGTGGCCATCGGCGTCGATCCGCATGGCCCCAACGACACGCCCGATCTCTCGGGGCTGCGCTACGGGAAGGTGTGTATCCTCTCCGATGCCGATGTGGACGGCTCTCACATCCAGGTGCTCTTGCTCACCTTGTTCTTCCGTCATTTCCCCAAGCTCATCGAGGCGGGCCATGTGTATGTCGCGCGTCCGCCCCTCTTTCGGGTGGATGTGCCCGCGCGCGGCAAGAAGCCCGCGACCAAACAGTACGCCCTCGACGAAGGCGAATTGCAAGCCATTTTGGACAAATCGGGCAAAGACGGTGTGCCCGCCGACAAATGCCAGATCAGCCGCTTCAAGGGCTTGGGCGAAATGAGTGCCGAGCAGCTATGGGAGACCACCCTCAACCCCGACACCCGCCGTTTGCTTCCTGTGCAACTCGGCGGTTTGGATTTCGCCGCCACCGAGGCCTTGATGACCCAACTCATGGGCAAGGGCGAGGCGGCTGCGCGCCGCGAGCTCATGGAATTGCATGGCGACGCCATCGAGATTGACGTATGACACAAGATTTGCTCACGCCTGCACAAGCAGACCCCAACGACCTCAGCTTGGGCGAGTACGCCCAGCGCGCCTATCTGGAATACGCCCTGAGCGTGGTCAAAGGGCGCGCCTTGCCCGATATATGCGATGGCCAAAAGCCAGTGCAACGCCGCATTCTTTACGCCATGTCCCGTATGGGGCTCGGCTACAGCGGCCCAACCCAAAACGTGGCGGCCAAACCGGTCAAAAGCGCCCGCGTGGTGGGCGATGTGCTGGGCCGCTTCCACCCGCATGGTGACCAGGCCGCCTACGACGCCCTGGTGCGCATGGCCCAGGATTTTGCCCAGCGCTACCCCCTGATCGATGGTCAGGGCAACTTTGGCAGCCGCGATGGCGATGGCGCGGCGGCCATGCGCTATACCGAGGCCCGTTTGGCCCGCATCACCACCTTGTTGCTCGATGAGATTGACGAGGGCACGGTGGACTTCCAGCCCAACTACGATGGCTCCACCGAAGAGCCGCGCCAGTTGCCCGCGCGCCTGCCTTTTGGGCTGCTC
>VEQC01000307.1 GCA_018883455.1 Limnohabitans sp.
GGCCAAGGCAGCAAATCGAGCCCGGCGCCGCCACCGGCAGGCGCACGCGCCGCTTGCGCGGCGGTCTGCACCGCGCCGCTCATCACGGCCTTGGTGAAGTTTTGCACATCCACTTGGGTGATGCGGCCCTTGGGGCCCGAGCCCTTGAGTTCGTGCAACGGCACCCCCAACTCGCGGGCAAACTTGCGAACCGACGGGCTGGCGTGGGGCAAGCCCACCAGGGCTTGGGTGGCCGGTTGGTGTGCGGGCGCCGCGACTGCCGCAGGCGCGGGGGCAGCAGCAGAAGGGGCCGCCACAGACGCAGCGGCCGCAGGGGCGGCAGACGCGGGGGCGGCGGGCGCAGGCGCGGCAGCGGGACTCGCCCCCACCCCTTGCACCATGGCCAGCAAATCGCCCATGTTCACCTTGTCACCCACTTTGACCAGGAGGGACTGGATGACGCCAGCAGCGCTGGAGGGAATCTCCATGGAGGCTTTGTCCGACTCCACGGTGATGAGGGATTGCTCAACCTTGATGGTGTCGCCAGGCTTCACAAAAACCTCGATCACCGCCACGTCTTTGAAGTCGCCGATGTCGGGCACGCGCACTTCAATCGGGCCACTGCTGGCGGGAGCGGTCGCAGCGGCCACGGGGGCAGCAGCGGCAGCGGCAGCGGGGGCAGCGGGAGCGGCAGCCGGCGCCGCAGCGGGTGCGGCTGGCGCGCTGGCCGCGGCCTCACTGCTCTCGAGCAAAAGCACCAAGCTGCCTTGATTGACTTTGTCGCCAATCTTCACCTTGAGCTCTTTGACCACGCCGGCGTGGGAGGAAGGAATTTCCATCGAGGCCTTGTCGGACTCGACCGTGATGAGGGATTGTTCCGCTTTGACCGAATCGCCGGGCTTGACCAGCAATTCAATGACCGCAACATCCTGAAAGTCGCCAATATCGGGGACCTTGACTTCAATAAGTGACATGAACCGTCTCCGCAAATATTAAGCGTACAAAGGATTGACTTTGTCGGTTTTCAAACCGTACTTCTGGATGGCCTCAGCCAGCTTCTCACGCGGCACAGCGCCTTCGTCGGCCAGGGCGGCGAGCGCCGCCAGCACGATGTAGTACCGATTGACTTCGAAGTGCTCGCGCAGTTTGCTGCGGAAATCGGAACGACCAAAACCGTCGGTGCCCAGTACGCGATAGCTGCGACCCTTCGGGATGAAGGCCCGAATTTGCTCGGCGTAGTTCTTCATGTAGTCGGTCGAGGCGACGACCGGCCCGACATGCGGCTCGAGTTGCTGGGTCACGAAGGGCACCTGGGGGGTGGCCGTGGGGTTGAGCAGGTTGTGCCGCTCGGCCGCCTGGCCGTCGCGCGCGAGCTCGTTAAAGCTCGGGCAGCTCCACACATTGGCGGCCACGCCCCAATCCTTGGCCAAGAGCTCGCGCGCGGCCTGCGATTCACGCAAGATCGTGCCCGAGCCCAAGAGGTTCACGCGGGGCGACTTTTTGGTGCCCTCGCCGGCTTGCAGCAAGTACATGCCCTTGATGATTTGTTCCTCGGTGCCGGGGGTGAGGCCAGGCATGGGGTAGTTTTCGTTCAAGAGGGTGATGTAGTAGTAGACGTTGTCCTGTTTCTCCACCATCCGCTTCAAACCATGGTGCAGGATCACCCCCACTTCGTGCGCGAAGGTGGGGTCATAAGAAATGCAGTTGGGGATCGTGCCCGCCAAGATGTGGCTGTGGCCGTCCTCGTGCTGCAGGCCCTCGCCGTTGAGGGTGGTGCGTCCCGACGTGCCGCCGAGCAAAAAGCCCCGTGCTTGCATGTCGCCCGCAGCCCAGGCAAGGTCGCCAATGCGCTGAAAACCGAACATGGAGTAGTACACATAGAACGGAATCATGATTCGGTTGCTGGTGCTATAGCTCGTTGCCGCGGCAATCCAGCTCGACATGCCCCCCGCTTCATTGATGCCTTCTTGAAGGATTTGTCCAGCCTTGTCCTCCTTGTAATACATCACCTGGTCTTTGTCGACCGGGGTGTAGAGCTGACCCGCGGGGTTGTAGATACCCACCTGACGGAACAAGC
>VEQC01000104.1 GCA_018883455.1 Limnohabitans sp.
GGCGTTTGAAACCCTTGGAAGGCGGGTACTTTGAAGGCCATGGCCACATAGGCCTGTTCGGCCGGCGCTTTGACCTCTAGGCGGCGCAGCCCGCGCTGCGGGGGTTCCTCGCGGGGCTTGCGCGCGGGCACGGCACGCGCGGGTATGGAGCCGTAAAAGCGTTGAGCCCACTGGCGCACCTGCGCGACCTGCACGTCGCCCACCACCACCACGGTGGCGTTGGCGGGCACATACCACTGGCGATAAAAAGCGCGCGCGTCGTTGGGCTCCAGGGTGTCGAGGTCTTCCATCCAACCAATGATGGGCCGGCGGTAGGGTGAGGCCACGTATTGGGCGGCTTCGAGTTGCTCAAACAGCAGGGCGCGCGGGGAGTCGTCGGTGCGCAAGCGGCGCTCTTCCTTGACCACTTCGAGCTCCTTGCGGAACTCGGCATCGGGCCAACGGTTGTTGGCGAATCGGTCGGCTTCGAGCTTCATCACATCGGGTAAGCGGTGGGCGGGAATTTGCTGAAAGTAGCCCGTGTAATCTTTGCTGGTGAAGGCGTTTTCACGACCACCCAGGGCCGCGACCCGGCGCGAAAACTCGCCCGCGGCGACGCTGGGGGTGCCCTTGAAGAGCATGTGTTCAAGCACGTGGGCAACGCCGGAGGTGCCATCGACCTCGTCCATGGAGCCCACTCGCACCCACAGCATGTGCACGGCCGTGGGGGCCCGGCGGTCCGGCTGAACAATGACGTTCATGCCATTGGCGAGTTGAAACTGGGTGGGCGGTTCGGTGAGAGGGGCCGCGCCAGACAGTGCTGTCCAGAAGGCCAGGCTCCAGCCACAAAGCTTGCGCATTAAACGGTTCATGGCCTAAGTGTACGGAGGCTGGCTTAAACCCGGTCGCGTTGGGACAAAGCAGGGTTGGGGTAGAATAACCCCACTATGTGCGCTAGTTTTCCAACCATTTGGACCCCAGCCCTTGCGCGGCTGGCGGCAGGCGCGCGCGTAACCATCATCAAAACCACGACCAAGGGCTGAACGGCTCCGGTTCGTCGTGCGCCCTACCCGGCCAGACGAGCCGGGCAAACAGTCAGGTTGGCACTGTTGCATTGAAAGGGCGTTGAAATGAGTAAGTTGGTAGGTTTGGTCGGCTGGCGTGGCATGGTCGGCTCCGTGCTGATGGACCGCATGGTCCAGGAAAAGGATTTCGACCTGATCGAGCCGGTGTTTTTCTCCACCTCCAACTCCGGGGGTAAGGCACCGTCCCAGGCGAAAAATGAAACCACGCTGAAAGACGCCCATGACATTGCGGCGCTGCAAAAGTGCGACATCATTCTCACCTGCCAGGGGGGCGACTACACCAAAGCGGTCTATCCCCAATTGCGTGCTGCCGGCTGGCAAGGGCACTGGATCGATGCCGCCTCGGCCCTGCGCATGGCCGACGATGCCGTGATCATTCTCGACCCCGTCAACCGGCATGTGATTGACCAGGCCTTGGCCAAGGGTGGCAAAAACTGGATCGGGGGTAACTGCACGGTGAGCCTGATGCTCATGGCCATGGGGGGCTTGTTCCAGCATGGGCTCATCGAGTGGGTGAGCGCCATGACCTACCAAGCCGCTTCCGGCGCCGGCGCCCAAAACATGCGCGAACTGCTCCAGCAAATGGGCGCGCTGCATGATGCCGTGAAAGCCGAGCTGGCCGATCCCGCATCGGCCATTCTGGAGATTGACCGTAAGGTTTCGGCCACCATGCGCTCTGCTGCGTTCCCCACACAAAATTTCCGCAACACCGCCCTCGCCGGTAGCTTGATCCCCTGGATTGACGTGCCCGTCGAGCACGGCCAAAGCAAGGAAGAGTGGAAAGGCGGCGCGGAGTGCAACAAAATTTTGGGCAACCCCCCGTTCCGCAGCCCAGGCTCGATTCCCATTGACGGCCTTTGCGTGCGCATTGGCGCGATGCGCTGCCACTCCCAGGGCCTGACGGTGAAGCTCAAAAAGGATGTCCCCCTTGATGAGGTGCACGACATCCTGGCCCAGGCCAACGACTGGGTCAAAGTGGTGCCCAATGAGCGGGAGATCAGCGAGCGCGACCTCACGCCGGCGGCGGTGACCGGAACCCTGACCGTTCCAGTGGGCCGTCTACACAAGCTGGCCATGGGCCCCGACTACTTGGGCGCCTTCACAGTGGGCGATCAGTTGCTCTGGGGGGCGGCAGAACCCCTGCGTCGGATGCTGCGAATCCTCTTGGCCGCTGGCTAAAACTGCTTCTGCGGCCTGAATTTGCGATTACCATAGCCAAATGTACGCACGCTGTATGTCCTCCTCCGGTTGGTGGCGCCGTGGCGCCGTGGCAGCAGCCGTGGCCCTATCGTGCCTTGGTAGCGCACAGGCCCTCACCCTGAGCCGTCCGTACTTGCTCTCGCGGGTAGGGGAGCCGTTCAAAGCGGAAATCGACGTCATTGAGAGCTCGAGTGAGGAACGCCAGGGTTTGCGGGCCAATTTGGCCACGCCTGAGGCGTACCGCTCGGCCCGTTTGGAGGCCCCGGCCGTCCCCATTCAGATCGAAGTGTTGCGGCGTCCCAACGGTTTGCCCTATCTTCGTCTCACCAGCAGCCTGCCCCTGACCAGCAACGCCCTCGACCTTTTGCTCGACGTGCGCTGGAACAGCGGTCAATTGCTGCGCGATTTCTCCGTGATGGTGCAGGAGGGGGGCCGTTTGAACCCGAATCTGGCCGGTGTGGGCGGCGAAGGCCGCCTGGAAGTGCAAAAAGGCGACACGGCCAGCGAATTGATGATCGAGCGCGTGGGCGACGGTATCTCCTTGGATCAACTGCTGTTGGCTTTGTTGCGGCGCAACCCCAATGCGTTTGTGGACGAGAACATCAACCGCATGAAGGCAGGCGCGCTCCTCACCCTGCCCACGCCCCAGGAGGCCAGCCAAGTCTCGCGGGACGAGGCGCGTCGCCTAATCAAGATCCAGGCCGAGAACTTCAACGCCTATCGGGCCGAATTGGCCGCGCGGGCCCCGGGGGGACAACTGCCCAAGGCCGAGCGCAGCCGTGCGGGCCAGCTTCAGGGCGAAGTGAAGAAAAAAGGCGGCGAAAGCCCGGACAAACTGCGTTTGGGTAAACCCAAGGACAGCAAGGCTGAAGACAAACTGGCCCAGCAGCGCCAAGCGCGTGAGGTGGCGGAGCGCGCTGCCGAGCTTGGCCGCAACATTGACGAGCTCGGCAAGATTGCCGCCGCCGCCGCAGGGGCCTCAGGCCCTGCGGACGGAGCCATCAGTGCGCCCCCTGCCAGCGCTGCGGCCTCTTCGCCCTCTTGGCTGGGGGAATGGATGGACCACCCCCTGGCGCCCGTGGCCGCCGGCGGACTGATTGGCTCCATGGTCCTGCTGGGCTTGTGGATGCGCCGCCGCCAAGATGACGACGCCATTGAGGGATTGCCGCCTCTGAACGTGCGCTTTGATCTGGATTTGCCGCCAGATGACAAACTCCCCCCGTTGGGCGCGGATCTCAACGCCTACTCCCAGCCGACCGACACAGCCTTGGAGCCGGCCCCCGCCCCCGAGGGCATGACGGCTCCGGCCAGCCCCCCAGAACCCGAGAAGAGCACCCACGCGGGTGTGATGGATCCTTACGACGCCCGCCAGCAACCCTTCCAGGTGCGCATGGAGTTGGCAGAGGAGCTTTGGAAGCTCGGCCAGTTGCACACCAGCCGAGCGCTCGTGGAAGAAGTCGCGCACGAGGCCACCGGCGAATTGCAGGCCAAAGCGCAGCAGTGGCTTGCGCAGCGGAGTTAAGCCGTGCGCATGGCGCTTGGCCTGAGCTATAACGGCCAGGCCTACAACGGCTGGCAGAGCCAGCCCGATGGGCGCACCGTCCAAGATCACCTTGAAGCGGCCCTCGCCGCCTTCGTGGACCGCCCCATCACCACTTTGTGCGCCGGTCGCACCGATGCCGGTGTGCACGGGCTGATGCAGGTGGTGCATTTCGACACCGCGGTCGAGCGCCGGGAATATGCCTGGTTACGCGGCCTCAACTCACGTTTGCCCACCGACATCGCGGTGCAGTGGGTTCGTGCTGTACCCGATGATTTTCATGCCCGCGCCTGCGCCACCTCCCGCCGCTATGCCTACGTCTTGCTGGAGTCGCCCGTGCGCCCGAGTGTGGAAGCGGGGCGGGTGGGTTGGGTGTTCATGCCCCTGGAATTGGCGGCCATGCAAGCGGCCGCCGCGCGGTTGATTGGCACCCATGATTTCACCTCGTTTCGCGCCTCAAGCTGCCAGGCGCTGAGTCCCATCAAGACCCTGATGCGGCTGGATATCTCCCGCAAGGCCTGTGCCGACGGTCATAGCGCTTACTGGCGCTTTGAGTTCGAGGCGAGTGCTTTTTTGCACCACATGATCCGTAACATCATGGGGTGTTTGCTGCGCATCGGCCAGGGCCTACACCCGCCGGAGTGGATCGATGACGTGGTGCGGGCGCGCTCGCGGGATGCAGCCGCGCCCACGTTTAGTCCCGCCGGCCTGTATTTCTTGGGACCTGTTTATGACCCCCGTTGGGGCTTGCCCGCGCAGACGCCTGCGTATGATTGGCTGCCATGAGCCTTCGCACCCGCATCAAAATTTGTGGCCTCACCCGGGAGGAGGACGTTGACGCCTGCGTCGACGCAGGCGTAGACGCGGTGGGCTTTGTGATGTACGACAAAAGCCCCCGCGCGGTCTCGCCGGCGCGCGCAGCCGAGCTCAGCCGCCGCCTGCCCGCCTTTGTCACCCCGGTGTTGTTGTTTGTGAATGAAACCTCCGCCAATATTGCCCATGCCTGCATGCAGGTTCCGGGGGCCTGGCTCCAGTTTCACGGCGATGAGAGCCCCGACCAATGCCAGAAAATTGCCCGCACGCTGGGGCGTTTGTGGATTCGGGCGGCGCGCATTCCGATTGACCCCAAAGGTGTCGAGCCCCCCTTCGACCTCGTAAAATACGCCCAGGATTACAGTCACGCCCAAGCCATTCTGCTCGACGCTCATGTCGACGGTTTTGGCGGTGGCGGCAAGGTGTTCAATTGGTCACAGCTGCCCTCAAACGTCAACGCTCACCTCGTCTTGTCTGGTGGACTCAACGCTGCAAACGTGGTTGAGGCCCTGCGCGTGGTGCGCCCCTGTGGGGCATCATTGGGCGTGGATGTGAGCTCGGGCGTGGAAATCGCCAAAGGCGTCAAAGACCCCTCTCGCATTCGCGCTTTTGTTCAAGCCGTGCGCGCCAGCGACGCTGAGCTGGCCCACTGAATCGCCTCTCCCCTTCTTGCACGCCACTGGCGTGCGCCGCCAAAGGATAGACCATGTCCACTTACCAACAACCCGATGCGCTGGGCCATTTCGGCATTTATGGGGGCAGCTTCGTGAGCGAGACGCTCACCCACGCCATTGCCGAGCTGCGCGAAGCCTATGCGCGCTACCAGCACGACCCGCAATTTCAGGCCGAGTTCAAACGCGAGCTCGCGCATTTTGTCGGGCGCCCCTCCCCCATCTACCACGCCGATCGCATGAGCCGTGAAATGGGTGGGGCCCAGATCTACCTCAAGCGGGAGGACCTCAACCACACGGGCGCCCACAAAATCAACAACACCATCGGACAGGCCATGTTGGCCAAGCGCATGGGCAAGCCCCGCGTGATTGCCGAGACGGGGGCGGGACAGCACGGCGTGGCCACGGCCACCATTTGCGCCCGCTACGGACTGGAATGCGTGGTCTACATGGGTGCCGAGGACGTCAAGCGCCAGAGCCCGAATGTCTACCGCATGAAGTTGCTCGGGGCGACGGTGGTGCCCGTGGAGAGTGGCAGCCGCACCTTGAAGGACGCCCTCAATGAGGCCTTGCGCGATTGGGTCACCCATGTCGAGAACACCTTCTACATCATTGGCACCGTGGCGGGGCCACACCCCTACCCGATGATGGTGCGGGACTTTCAGAGCGTGATTGGCGAAGAATGCCTCACGCAAATGCCCGCCATGCATGGCCGTCAGCCCGATGCCGTGGTGGCTTGCGTGGGCGGCGGCAGTAACGCGATGGGGATTTTCTACCCGTATATTGAGCACGCTGGCACGCGGCTCATTGGGGTTGAGGCCGCTGGCGAAGGTCTTGAGAGCGGCAAGCACTCGGCCTCTTTGCAGCGTGGCGCGCCCGGGGTGTTGCATGGTAACCGCACCTACATCTTGCAAGACGCTAACGGGCAAATCACGGAAACGCACAGCGTGAGTGCGGGACTGGACTATCCGGGTGTGGGCCCTGAGCACGCCTACCTCAAAGACATTGGGCGGGCCGAGTACGTGGGGGTGACCGACAGCGAGGCGTTGGAGGCGTTCCATTACCTCTGCCGCACCGAGGGCATCATTCCTGCGCTGGAATCGAGTCATGCCATCGCCTATGCCATGAAGCTCGCCCGCACCATGCCCTCGACGGCGGCCATTTTGGTCAACCTCTCGGGCCGGGGCGACAAGGACATTGGTACTGTCGCCGACCTGAGTCAAGCCGATTTTTATTGCCGTCCCAGCTGCCGTGGCCAGTCGGTCAAGGGTGGCGCGGAACAAGTCATCCGGATCCAACCATGAGCCGCATTGCCCCTACCCTCGCCGCGTTAGCGGCTCAAGGCCGCAAGGCCCTCATTCCCTATGTCATGGCCGGACACCCAGGTCTGGCCACGACGGTGCCCCTGATGCACGCCATGGTCGCGGCGGGAGCCAATATCATTGAGCTGGGCATTCCATTTTCAGACCCCATGGCCGATGGCCCTGTCATCCAAAAAGCCGGCGAAGCCGCGCTGCGCTTGGGCGTGGGCACCTCGGACGTGCTGGCCATGGTGCGCGAATTCCGCGCGCAAGACCGCACCACGCCGGTGGTCCTGATGGGGTATGCCAACCCGGTCGAGTGCTACAACTTGCAACACGGCGCAGACGGCTTTGTGAAGGATGCCGCCGCGGCTGGCGTGGATGGCGTGCTGATCGTCGACTACCCGCCCGAAGAGTGTGAGGCATTTGCCGCCACCCTGCGCGCGCATGACTTGGATTTGATTTTCTTGCTCGCGCCCACGAGCACCGATGCCCGCATGGATTTGGTGGCGCGCGTGGCGAGCGGCTATGTTTACTATGTCTCGCTCAAAGGGGTGACCGGTGCAGGCCATTTGGATACCGCTGCGGTCGAAGCCATGCTGCCGCGCATCCGAGCGCACGTTTCAGTGCCGGTGGGTGTGGGCTTTGGCATTCGAGACGCCCAAACCGCGCAAGCCATTGGACGTGTGGCCGATGCCGTGGTGATCGGCAGTCGCCTCATTCAATTGCTCGAAAGTTCACCCCAAGGCCAGGAGATCGCTGAGGTTGAATCCTTTTTGCGTAACGTCAGACAAGCCCTCGATGCGTAAAATGCTACTCCACTTGGACTGCTAGGACTCTGCATGAGTTGGCTTGAAAAACTGCTGCCCCCCAAAATTCAGCACACCGATCCGTCTGACCGGCGCAGTGTGCCCGAAGGCTTGTGGGTCAAATGCCCGAGCTGCGAGACCGTGCTCTACAAAACGGACCTGGAGCAAAACCTCAACGTTTGCCCGCAATGTTCACACCACCATCGCATTGGGGCACGGGCCCGGCTCGATGGCTTGCTCGATGCCGAGGGCCGTTATGAAATTGGCCAGGAAGTGGTACCTGTCGACGCCTTGAAATTCAAGGACAGTCGCAAGTATCCAGAGCGTCTCAAAGAGGCCATGTCGGCCACGGAAGAAACCGATGCACTGGTGGTGATGGGTGGATCGATCCACAGCATCAACCTGGTGGTGGCTTGTTTTGAATTCGATTTCATGGGTGGCTCCATGGGCTCGGTGGTGGGCGAGCGCTTTGTGCGCGGCGTGCACACCGCCATGGAGCAAAAGGTGCCTTTCGTCTGCTTCACTGCCACTGGCGGCGCCCGCATGCAAGAGGGCTTGCTCTCGCTCATGCAAATGGCCAAAACCAATGCGGCGCTGACCCGTTTGGCCAAAAAAGGCTTGCCCTATGTGAGCGTGTTGACCGACCCCACCATGGGTGGGGTTTCGGCCGGATTCGCCTTCATGGGCGATGTGGTGATTGCCGAGCCCAAGGCCTTGATTGGCTTTGCCGGGCCCCGTGTGATTGAGAACACCGTGCGCGTGACCCTGCCTGAAGGCTTCCAGCGCGCCGAGTTCTTGCAAGAAAAAGGCGCGGTCGATTTCATCTGTGATCGCCGCGAACTGCGCAAGACCTTGGCCAATGTGCTGGCCATGCTGCAGCGCCAGCCAGCCGACGCAGTCAACTGAGCGGCCACGTCGCAGAGCCAGCGCGCGCGCAACGCGCGACGCTCACTTGTACCAAGCTTCGACTTTGCCCTTGAGCTTGATGAGCAAGGGCTGGCCTCGGCGATCCAAGGTCTTGCCTGCGGGCACTTTGATCCAACCTTCGCTCAGGCAATATTCCTCCACATCGGAACGCTCTAAGCCGTTGAAGCGAATACCAATGTCGTGGGCGAGCACCTCCGGATGGTAGTGCTTGCTGCGCGGATCGATGCTCAGGTGATCGGGTAATTCGGGGCGGGGGGATTCTGCATTCATGGGCGGAATTGTCGCCGTTTTCGCCCCGGCGCAAGCCTTAAAATTGCGCCATCATGTCCGAACACACCCCTGCCACCCCCGAAGCCCCTCCCGTCGACGAAAACCAGCTGATTGCCGAGCGGCGGGAAAAGCTCAAGGCGCTGCGCGAGCGCCAAAAAACCGGGGGGCCAGTGGCCTTTC
>VEQC01000105.1 GCA_018883455.1 Limnohabitans sp.
CTGCTGTTGCCCGCCCGACAAATCACCGCCACGGCGCGCCATCATTTGCGCCAAGATCGGAAACAGGGCCAGCAAATCCTCGGGAATGTCGGCTTGGGACGGTTGGGTGGCCAAGCCCATCTTCAGGTTTTCCGCCACCGTCAAGCGCGCAAAAATCTCCCGCCCCTGCGGCACGTAGCCCATGCCCGCCCGCGCCCGGGCGTAAGGCGGCGTGCCATCCAAGGCTTGGCCATTCAAGCGAATATGACCACTGCGCACACTCACCAATCCCATCAAGCTCTTGAGCAGGGTGGTCTTGCCCACGCCATTGCGTCCCAAGAGCACCGTGACCGCGCCCTTGGGCACCGCCAAGCTCACGTCGCGCAGGATATGCGAGCCGCCGTAATACTGCTCCAGGTGCTGGACTTCCAACAAACTCATGTCAACGCCCCAAATAAACTTCAATCACGCGTTCATCCGACTGCACCTGAGCCAGCGTACCCTCGGCCAGGACTCGCCCCTCGCTCAAAACCGTGACCGTCTCGGCAATGGCCGCGATGAACGCCATGTCGTGCTCGACCACCATCAAGGAATGTTGGCCTTTGAGGCGCAAGAACAGCTCCGCCGTGCGCTCGGTTTCGTGGTCGGTCATGCCCGCCACCGGTTCATCGAGCAGCAACAACTTGGGGTCTTGCATGAGCAACATGCCAATTTCCAGCCATTGTTTCTGTCCATGGCTCAACTCACCGGCCAAGCGCGTGACCGCCTCCCGCAAGTGAATGGTGGCGAGCACCTCAGAGAGGCGGTCCGCGCTGGCCCCATCGATGCGAAAACGCATCGAAGCGAGAACGCCCTTGTGCGTCTTGAGGGCCAGCTCGAGGTTTTCATACACCGTCAAGTGCTCAAAGACCGTCGGCTTTTGGAACTTGCGCCCAATGCCCAGTTGGGCGATTTCGGGTTCGTTGTGGCGCCGCAAATCAATCGTGCTGCCAAAGTAAACCTGACCGCGATCGGGACGGGTTTTGCCCGTGATGATGTCCATCATCGTGGTTTTGCCGGCCCCGTTGGGGCCGATGATGCAGCGCAGCTCGCCCGGCGCGATGTCCAGCGAGAGACCGTTGATGGCTTTGAAGCCGTCAAAGCTCACGTGCACGTCTTCGAGGTACAGAATCCGGCCGTGGGTGAGGTCGAGCGCCCCAGCGTCATGCAAACGCCCGTAACTGGCCGCACGGCCGCCGGATTCGGTGACCGACTCATTGGCGAGGCGCTGCTGATAGTCCTGCAGCCGCTTCGCCCCTTGCGCAAACATCTCCGGCGTCATGAGCGACCCCCTTTGCGCATGAACCAGCCCACCACCCCCTGCGGCAGATAGAGGGTGACGGCAATGAACAGTGCACCCAGGCAATACAACCAAAACTCCGGCGCGTAGACCGTGAGCACGCTCTTGGCGCCGTTGACCAAAAAAGCCCCGACGATCGGTCCAACCAAGGTCGCGC
Source organism: Limnohabitans sp. (assembly GCA_018883455.1). Lineage (GTDB taxonomy): Bacteria > Pseudomonadota > Gammaproteobacteria > Burkholderiales > Burkholderiaceae_C > Limnohabitans. The sequence goes on from VEQC01000105.1 coordinate 1,476, forward strand.
GCCCGCCCACGGCGGCCCAGATGGCCATCTCGATGCTGTTGGCCGGACTCATCTCACTCGGGTTGATGATGCCCACTTGGGGCACATACAAGGCCCCCGCCACCCCGCAGAGCATGGCCGAGATCACCCAGATCGAGAGTTTGTAGGGCAACGGCGAGTAGCCACAGAACATGACGCGGTTTTCCGCATCGCGGATGGCCATCAGAATGCGGCCGTATTTGCTGCCCACGAGCCAGCGTCCCCCCAGATACCCGCCCAGCAAGACGGCGGCTGTGAGCACAAACAAGACCATGCGCGTCTCGGGCGTGGCCAGAGGCAGGCCCAGGATGCGCTTGAAATCGGTAAAGCCATTGTTGCCCCCCAGACCGGTCTCGTTGCGGAAGAACAAAAGCATCGCGGCATACGTGAGGGCCTGGGTGATGATGGAGAAGTAAACCCCTTTGATGCGGGAACGAAAGGCAAACCACCCAAAGACAAAAGCGACCAGACCGGGCACGGCCAAGACCAACACCAAGGTGGCGGCGAAACTGTCTGACAGGCTCCAATGCCAGGGCAAGGCCTTCCAATCCAAAAACACCATGAAATCGGGCAAATCGCTCTGGTACTGTCCATCCCGGCCAATTTGGCGCATCAGGTACATGCCCATGACATAGCCCCCTAAGGCGAAGAAGAGACCATGCCCCAAGGACAAGATGCCGGCGTAGCCCCAGATCAAATCCATCGCCAGGGCACAAATGGCGTAGCACATGATCTTGGCCACCAGCGACACGGCGTAATCGCTCAAATGCAGCGGATGTCCCGCGGGCAAAGCCAAGTTCAGCAGTGGCACCAGTACCCCCAGCAGCAGGGCCAACAATAACCAAACACGCCAAGCCCTGGGGCTGAGCAAGGGTGCAGGGGTGGGAAGATCCAAACGGGTCGTCATGGCTTAGGCCTCCGCACTGCGGCCCTTCATCGCAAACAGACCTTGGGGCCGTTTTTGGATGAAGGCGATGATGAAGATGAGAACGGCAATCTTGGCCAAAACGGCCCCGGCCCAGCCCTCGAGCAACTTGTTGACCAAGCCCAGACCCAAGGCGGCATAGACCGTGCCGGCCAACTGGCCCACCCCCCCGAGCACCACCACCATGAACGCGTCCACGATGTAGTTTTGTCCGAGGTCGGGTCCGACGTTGCCGATTTGGCTCAAGGCACAGCCGGCCAGCCCCGCAATGCCTGAACCTAAGGCAAAGGCGTAGGTATCCACCCGCGCCGTGTGCACGCCCAATGCCGAGGCCATGGCGCGGTTTTGCGTCACCCCCCGCACAAACAAGCCTAAGCGGGTGCGCGCAATCATGGCCGCCATGGCCAGGAGCACCGCCAGTGCGAAGCCAATGATGACCAAGCGATTCCAGGGGAGCGTGAGGTTGGCAAGCACGGCCAAGCCTCCGCTCATCCAGGAGGGGTTCTCGACCGCCACGTTTTGGGCGCCAAAGAGCGTGCGCACCCCTTGCATGAGCACGAGACTAATGCCCCAGGTGGCCAACAAGGTCTCCAAGGGGCGACCATACAAATGCCGCAACACCAAGCGCTCCAGCGCCGCGCCCACGAGGGCGGCCACGAAGAAGGCAAAGGGAACGGCCAATAACAGGTAATAGTCAAAGGCCTGCGGGAACCAGGCCCGCATCAGGTTTTGCACCACGTAGGTGGCGTAGGCACCAATCATCATCAATTCGCCATGCGCCATGTTGATGACGCCCATCAGGCCGTAGGTGATGGCCAGGCCCAGGGCAATGAGCAGCAAGATGGAGCCCAAGCTCACCCCCGTGAAGAAGGCGCCCAAGCGTTCGCCCCAGCGCAGCGCTTCGGTAATGCTTTGCACCGAACGCTGCAACCGGGCCCGCACTTGCGGATCGCTCTCTTGCGCCAAACGTTGGTTCAGGAGCAGTTGGGTTTCGGGAGTCTCACTGCGCGCGAGCAAATGGGCAGACTCCAATCGCACCTTGGGATCGGGATGGTTGAGTTGCAAAGCGGCCTGCGCCAAGGTGAGTTGGGCTTTGAGAGCGGCATCGGTCTCGCGCTCAAGCGCTTGCTGCACCAAAGCCGCTTTGCTCTCATCGGGCTCCTTGATCAAGAGCCGAATCGAGGCCAAGCGCACTTGGCGATCCGGGCTCAGCAGCTGCAGGGCCGAGAGCGCCGAGTCAATTTCGCCGCGCATGCGGTTGTTGTTCATCACCTCCACCGCCGTCTCCGGAATGGACTGGGTTTGGCCCGTGACGGCATCGAGACCCACGCCGTCCTGCACGATCCAGACGCGCCCATCTTGGGTTTTCACCGCATCGTCGGCTAGGGCCTTGAGCAAGCGGACGGTGGCTTCGTCAGGCGAGGCAACCGCGCGTTGCAGGGCGGCAATGCGTGCATCGGTGTCGCCGACGGACAAATCACGCGCGAGTTCGGGCGTGAGGGCCCAAGCCGCCTGTGAAGACCACCACACCCAAACGCATAAGAGCAGAATTCTTGCCATCATTCTTCCAAGAAAAAGGGGGGCGCGGGATGCGCTACCAACGGTGGGCAGCCCAACCACGTCCCCCCGGTGATGCACCGGGCTAGCCGATGGGTTTACTTCTTCACCGGCTCATCGGGCTTCTTGTCATTGCCTTCGATGAAGGGGCTCCAAGGCTTGGCCTTGACGGGGCCCGGGGTCTTCCAAACCACGTTGAACTGGCCATCGGCCTTGACTTCGCCAATGAAGACCGACTTGTGCAGGTGGTGGTTTTTCTCATCCATTTTGGAGGTGATGCCACTGGGGGCCTTGAAGGTCTGACCTGCCATGGCCTTGATCACGGCATCGACTTCCGTGGTCTTGGCCTTTTCCACCGCCTGCTTCCACATGTTGATGCCGATGTAAGTGGCTTCCATCGGGTCGTTGGTCAGCGGCTTGTCCTTGTGGCCCGGGATGTTCTTGGCCTTGGCGTAGGCGGCCCACTTGTTCGTGAACTCGTCGTTGGCGGGATTTTTCAGGCTCATGAAGTAATTCCAAGCCGCGAGGTGACCCACCAAGGGCTTGGTGTCCACGCCACGCAACTCTTCTTCCCCAACAGAGAAGGCCACCACGGGCACGTCCTTGGCCTTGAGACCCGCGTTACCAAGCTCTTTGTAGAAGGGCACGTTCGAATCGCCGTTGATGGTCGAGACGACCGCGGTTTTACCCCCAGCCGAAAACTTTTTGATGTCCGCGACGATGGTTTGATAATCGGCGTGGCCAAAGGGGGTGTACTTCTCATCAATATCAGCCTCTTTAACGCCCTTGCTCTTGAGGTAAGCGCGCAAAATTTTGTTGGTGGTTCGGGGGTACACATAGTCGGTGCCGAGCAACACCCAGCGCTTGGCACCACCGCCGTCTTTGCTCATGAGGTAGTCCACCGCGGGGATGGCTTGTTGGTTCGGAGCGGCCCCGGTGTAGAACACGTTTTTGGAGAGCTCCTCGCCCTCATACTGAACCGGATAGAACAACAAGCCGTTGAGCTCTTCAAAAACCGGCAGCACCGATTTGCGGCTCACCGAAGTCCAGCAACCAAAGACCACGGCCACTTTGTCTTGCGTCAGGAGTTGTTTGGCCTTCTCGGCAAACAAGGGCCAGTTGGAGGCGGGGTCCACCACGACGGGTTCGAGCTTTTTGCCCAACACGCCGCCCTTGGCGTTGATTTCCTCAATGGCCATGAGCACCGTGTCTTTGAGCACGGTCTCTGAAATCGCCATGGTGCCGGAGAGCGAGTGCAACACCCCCACCTTGATGGTGTCAGCGGCGAACGCCTGCGGCACGAGTGAGAGCGAGCCCACACAAAGTGCGGCGGCAGCGGTGAGGGTTTTGAGGTGACCACGACGATTAAGCATTGAATGCACTCCAGAAAAATGTTGAGGCTTACGCCAGGATGTGCGCACGAGCACGCGCTATCCCTTACGCAAGTGGTGTGCCAGCCCAATCGGACTGAAAAGTCGAAATTTGTCCTTCAACTGGTGCATGGAGAACTTCTGGCGCACCACTTCGGGGCATGACCGCGGTGTGTGTGGCCTGCCGATCCATCGTGCACAGGGCACGACGGTGCGCGTCAACATTTTGCGAGGCCTAGAGGGGGGCGCGAGCCGATTTTTGAGTGGTTTTCGGGGCACAATCGAATCACGGTATCCCGATTGCAGGCCTATTCCCATGGATCTCACCCCTCGCGAAAAAGACAAATTGCTCATCTTTACCGCAGCGCTGCTCGCCGAGCGACGTCGCGCGCGGGGTCTCAAACTCAATCACCCCGAGGCCGTGGCCCTGATCACGGCGGCTGTCATGGAGGGCGCACGCGATGGCAAAACCGTGGCCCAACTCATGAGCGAAGGCCGCGATGTGCTCACCCGCGCCGAGGTCATGGAGGGAGTGGCCGAAATGATTCCCGACATTCAAGTCGAGGCCACTTTTCCCGATGGCACCAAGCTGGTCACGGTGCATCAACCCATCGCTTAATCACCGCCCTATTAGAGAAGGTACTTCCCATGCAAAAAATCAGCCTCTTGGCGCTCGCATGCGTGTCCCCCCTGATTCACGCCCATGAAGGCCATGGCCTCGAAGGGGCGAGCCACTACCATGCCTCCGATGCGTTTGGCGTCGTGCTCTTCGTGGCGATTGGCTTGGCCGCATGGTGGCTTGGCACCCGCAAGTAAGGCCCGCATCATGATTCCCGGTGAACTGTTCATCGAGGCGGGCGAGCACACGCTCAACCCCGGCCGCCGAACGCTGCAGGTCATGGTGCACAACCGTGGCGACCGCCCCATTCAAGTGGGCTCACACTATCACTTTGCGGAAACCAATTCGGCCCTCGATTTCGATCGTGCCGCCGCGCGTGGCATGCGCCTGAACATTGCCTCGGGCACCGCCGTGCGCTTTGAGCCCGGGCAGCAACGCCGCGTGGAGTTGGTGGACATCGCCGGAGATCGGCGTGTGTTTGGTTTTCGCGGTCAGATTCAAGGAGCCCTGTGATGGCCACCCTCAGCAGGCGTGCCTACGCGGAAATGTACGGCCCCACCGTGGGCGATCGCATTCGATTGGCCGATACCGAACTCGTGATCGAGGTCGAACAAGACCTCACCCTGCGTGCCGGGGGCTATGGTGAGGAAGTCAAATTCGGCGGCGGCAAAACCATTCGCGATGGTATGGCCCAGTCGCAGCGTTCGCGACAGGAAGGTGCCGTCGATACCGTCTTGACCAACGCCCTCATTGTCGATCACAGTGGCATTGTCAAAGCCGACATCGGCTTGCGTGACAGCCGCATCGTGGCCATTGGCAAAGCCGGCAATCCCGATACCCAGCCCGGCGTGGACATCATCATCGGACCGGGCACGGAGATCATCAGCTGCGAGGGCATGATTGTCACCGCCGGCGGGATCGATTCACACATCCACTTCATCGCCCCTCAGCAAATCGAGGAGGCGCTCACCAGCGGCATCACCACCATGATTGGCGGCGGCACGGGCCCGGCCACGGGCACCTTTGCCACCACTTGCACCCCAGGGCCCTGGAACCTCGCCCGCATGCTCCAAGCCGCCGACGCCTTCCCCATGAACCTGGGCTTTTTGGGCAAAGGCAACGCCGCTTTGCCTCAAGCCTTACATGAACAAATTTCCGCTGGTGCCATTGGCTTGAAGTTGCACGAAGACTGGGGAACCACCCCCGCGGCGATCGACAACTGTTTGGATGTGGCCGAGCAAACCGATACGCAAGTGGCCATCCACACCGATACGCTCAACGAATCCGGGTTTGTGGAGGACACCGTGGCGGCCTTCAAGGGCCGCACCATCCACACCTTCCACACCGAAGGCGCTGGCGGCGGCCACGCCCCCGACATTTTGAAGGTGGTGGGCGAGACCAATGTGCTGCCCTCCTCCACCAACCCCACCCGCCCCTACACCATCAACACCTTGGATGAGCATGTGGACATGCTCATGGTCTGCCACCACCTCGACCCCGCCATTGCCGAGGACTTGGCCTTTGCCGAGAGTCGCATTCGCAAGGAGACGATTGCCGCCGAGGACATCTTGCATGACTTGGGGGCCATCAGCATGATGAGCAGCGACAGCCAAGCCATGGGCCGGGTGGGGGAAGTCATTCTGCGCACTTGGCAAACCGCGCACAAAATGAAAGTCCAGCGCGGCGCGCTGCCCGGCGATGGCGCACGCCACGACAACGCGCGCGTCAAACGCTATATCGCCAAGTACACCATCAACCCCGCCATCGCCCATGGTGTGAGCCATGAGGTCGGGAGCATTGCCGTGGGCAAGTGGGCCGACTTGGTGATCTGGAAACCCGCTTTCTTCGGCGCCAAGCCCAGCTTGATTCTCAAAGGCGGCTTCATCGCCATGGCCCAGATGGGCGACCCCAACGCCTCCATTCCCACCCCGCAACCCGTGCATTACCGCCCCATGTTCGGTGCCTTCGCCGGCGCCTTGCACCGCGGCTCACTCACCTTTGTCTCGCAAGCCGGCTTGCACGCGGGGCTGGCCGATCGACTGGGCTTGCAAAAAACCCTCAGCGCGGTGCATGGCATTCGCCAGCTGCGCAAAAAAGACATGGTGCTCAACGACTACACCCCCAAGATGGAAGTCGACGCCCAAACCTACGAAGTACGCGCCGATGGGCAACTGCTCACCTGTGAGCCCGCCACGGCATTGCCCCTCACGCAACGCTATTTCCTGTTTTGACCATGCTCACCTGTGCCAAGTGCCTTCCCCGCGGCGGGCGCCTCTCACAGGCGCTCTTGCGCCGAGCCAGCGAAGTCGCGCTGGACTGGGATGTGCGGCAAAAGAGCCGCTTCGAAGCCACCGACTCACGGGGTCGCCCACTCGGCGTGTTCCTGCCCCGCGGACAAGTCGTGCGTGGCGGTGATGTCTTGGTGGGCGAGGACGGCTCCCTCATTCGGGTTGTCGCGGCGGCCCAACCGGTCATGCGCATCACGCCCTGCCCCACCCATGGCAGCCCCTTTGATTTGGTCCGGGCGGCCTACCACTTGGGCAACCGGCATGTGGCCATCGAGTTGCAGCCGGACCACCTGAAAATCGAACCGGATCCGGTCCTGGCGCAAATGCTCACGCAAATGCACTTGCGCGTCGAGCACTGTGACGCGGCCTTCGAGCCGGAGGCCGGGGCCTACCACAGCGGGGGCCATGGTCATGGGCACGGGCATTCACACGAACACGGCCACGCGCACGGGCACGGGCACGGGCACGCGCACGACCACGCGCACGACCCCTCCCACGGCCATGCGCACA
>VEQC01000106.1 GCA_018883455.1 Limnohabitans sp.
CAGCAGCGTGGCCTACGCCACCATGCAAGACAGCGATGAACTCATCGCCATCGACCTGACCACGCAAACCATTCGCTGGCGCACGCCTACGGGCCCCATGCCGGCCGATGTGTTTGGCACGCCCGATGACCGATTCATGCTCGTGGGCATGACCGGTGGCGATCACGTCGAGGTCTATGACGTCTCCGGCCCCGCCCCCAAGCGCGTGAAATCCATCCCCACGGGCGGTGGCGCCCACGCGTTTCGGGCGCTCGGCGACGGCCGCCACGTGCTCGTGAGCAACCGGGTGGCCAACACCGTGAGCCTCGTCAACTACCAGACCCTGCAAGTGGTGCGCCAATACAAGGCCCCCGGAGGTCCCGATTGCATGGAAGTCTCGGCCGATGGCAAATGGCTCATGGTCTCCTCACGCTGGATTCGCAAGATGAGCGTGATTGACCTCGAAACCGGCAAGCTGGTGCGCCAGGTGCGGGTGGGTAAATCGCCCCACGGCATTTGGACGCTTGCCCACGCCAAACGCCAGTAAACCGCCCCCCGGAGTCCTCACCTTGCGTCCAACCCTCTCCCGCTGGATTCGCCGCTGCGGCTGGGTCAGCGGGCTCTTGAGCATGGGTCTGGGGCTGAGTCACGCCCAAGCCAACCCGCCGGCCCCGGCGTCGCCTCCGCCTTGCGCGCGCGCGGTCTACCTCACCTTTGACACCGGCCACATGGCCATTGCGCCTCTGGTGGCCGAGGTCTTGCAACGCCAGCAAGTGCGGGTCACTTTCTTTGCCGCCAATGAAGCCACCCGCGAGGGCGACGGGTCCCTGGGCCCACACTGGGCCGCGTGGTGGCGCGCCCGCGCCGCCGAGGGCCACGCCTTCGCGTCCCACACCTGGAGCCATGTGTATTGGCGCGCCGACGCCGGGCCCCAGGCCTGGCGCATGCGCCCGAGCGCGGGGCCCCAAAAAGGGCAGGAGAGCGTTTGGGATGCGCCGCGCTATTGCGCCGAAATCCGTCGCGCCAGTGATCGCCTCACGGAGCTCACCGGCCAAGCCACGTTGCCCATTTACCGCGCACCCGGGGGGAAAACATCGCCCAGCCTGCTTGCCGCGGCCAAGGCCTGTGGCTTCACCCACATCGGCTGGTCGCCCGCGGGTTTCCTGGGCGACGAGTTGCCCAGTGAGCGCTACCCCAATGCCCAACTGCTGCGCCAAGCGCTCGATCGCATACGTCCGGGCGATATCTTGCTCGCGCACTTGGGCATTCACGACCGCAAGGACCCCTGGGCGCCTGCGGTGCTCGAACCCCTCATTGAAGGCCTAAAAGCCAAGGGGTTTTGTTTCGCCACCTTGCCCCAGCACCCACAATACGCCACATGGACACGCTGATCGATGTTTGGGCCGAGTGGCAAGCCGCGTTGTTTGAATACGCGCTCGAACCCATGGCCTTGGCGCTGGGGCAGGACGGACGCTTAGACGTGGTCTACGCCGCGAGCGGTTGGTTGTTGGTGGGCCTGTTGCAAATCGTCGTCATGCTCGCCGTCATCGGGCCCTTGCAGCGTCGCTATCCGGCCGAGCCGGTGGTGGACCCTCGCGCCATCGCCACCGATGTGATCTACACCCTCATTCAGCGCCTGGGTCTGTTTCGCGTGTTCTTGTTTTTTGCCATCGACCCCTGGATCGATGAGGCGCTCGGTGGCTTGCGCGCCCAAGGCGTGGGTACCTTTCACCTCGACAACCTCTGGCCCGGCGTGACCGACATTCCCTGGGTGAGCTTCGTGCTTTATTTGGTGGTGTTCGATTTTGTGCAATACGTCATCCACCGCTTGCAGCACCACTGGCACTGGTGGTGGGCCTTGCACGCCTTGCACCATTCGCAGCGCCAAATGACCCAGTGGACCGATAGCCGCAACCATTGGCTCGACGATCTCCTCACCGCCCTCATCTGGGCGCTGGTCGCGCAAGCCATCGGTATTCAACCGGAACAATTTGTGGCTGTGGTGGCACTCACCCAATTGAGCGAAAACCTGCAACACGCCAACTTGCGCTGGCACTTCGGCCGTTGGGGCGAGCGCCTGTGGGTGAGCCCGCGTTTTCACCGCACCCACCACGCCATCGGCATTGGCCACGAGAGCCCCACGCGGGTGCTGGGCGGGCACAACTTCGGGGTGTTGTTGCCCTGGTGGGACATCTTGCTGGGCACTGCGCACTTTGGCGAGCGGTTTGAGCCTACCGGTATTCGCGATCAGGTCGAGCAGGGGCGTGACTACGGTCAAACCCTGTTGCGCCAGCAGTGGCTCGGCCTCAAACGACTCTGGCAAACCTTGATTCCCCGCGCTTGACGGCCTCGGTTATGCTTTAGGCATGCGGCTCTTTTTGGATTCCTTTTGGCGCGCCGTCGCATACTGCTTGATGCCGCGCGTCATGCTCCTCTCCCTTTTGCCGTTGGCCTTGTTGCTGACGCTCACGATGGGGTGGGGTTATTTTTATTGGGAGTCCACCCAGTCCTGGGTGCAGTCCTTGCTCACCAGCTGGCAAATCATGCAGGGCATGATGACTTGGTTGGAGAGTTATGGGGCCGGCAACCTCATGGCCGTGCTCGTGCCCCTGGTGGTCATTTTTGCCATCACGCCCCTCATCGTTATCCTCACCCTGCTCGCTGTCTCCTTCATGATGACGCCGGCCTTGGTGAACTTGGTCGCTGAGCGGCGCTTCGCGCATTTGGCCAAGAAGCATGGCGCCAACACCTGGACCAGCTTGGGCTGGACCCTCATCTCCACGGTGGCCGCGCTCATCGCCATGATGGTGACCTTGCCCTTGTGGGCCGTGCCGCCCCTCATCTTCATCTTGCCGCCGCTCATTTGGGGTTGGCTCAGCTACCGCCTGATGGTCTACGACGCCTTGCTCGAGCACGCCAGTCGCGACGAACGCATCACGATTGGCAAACACCACCGGCTCTGGCTCTTGCTCATTGGCGTGCTCACGGGCTATCTGGGCGGTTTGCCCAGCTTGGTCTGGGCCTCGGGTTCTCTGTTCGCCATGGCCTTTGTGGTGCTCGTGCCCGTGGCCGTCTGGATTTACGCCATCGTCTTTGCTTTCACTTCCCTGTGGTTCACCCACTATGCGCTCGCCGCCCTGGATGCCCTGCGGGCGGAGTCGGCCAATGTGGTCATGGGCGCCTCGGTTCCGGTGCCTGCGCTAGCATCTGGGGATGACGCAAGCCTCCCCCCTCCCACGGCCTGAGTTTGGCCTGATCATCGTTGGCGACGAAATCCTCTCCGGTAAGCGCGCCGACAAGCACCTCCCCAAAGTCATCGAACTGCTCGGCGCACGCGGGCTCACTTTGAGCTGGGCCCATTACGTGGGCGATTCACGCGAACGCATCACCGAGGCTTTGCAACGCGCCTTTGCGCCTGGCCAAATGGTGTTCTCCTGTGGTGGCATCGGGGCCACGCCAGACGACCACACGCGCCAATGCGCAGCCCAGGCCTTGGGCGTGCCGCTGGCCCTGCACCCGCAAGCCGAAGCCCTGATTCGCGAGCGCATGCAAGATGTCGCGCGCGAGCAAGGCGTCCCCTACGAGGCGGACCGAGCGGACAACATCCACCGTCTGCAAATGGGGGTCTTTCCCGAAGGCGCTGACATCATCCCCAACCCCTACAACAAAATTCCGGGCTTTCGCTGCGTCTCCCCCGAAGGCGGCGTGGTGCACTTCGTGCCCGGTTTTCCGGTCATGGCCTGGCCCATGATCGAGTGGGTGCTCGACACCCAATGCCAAGCCTGGTTTGAACACGCCGCCTATCTGGAGAAGTCGGTCATCCTCATGGGCGCCATGGAGGCCACCCTCACCCCCCTGATGGAGGCCATCGAAAAGGCCCACCCCCAAGTGAAGGTCTTTAGCTTGCCCAGCGTGGACCATCCCCAGTACGGCCGCCACATTGAGTTGGGTGTCAAAGGACGCCCCGAGGCCGTCGCCCCCGCTTATGAGGACCTGCGCAAAGGCCTGCAACCCTATGGCGTCGAGCTAGGCCCTGAATTGGTGCATCCATAATGCACAGATTTGGTGCATTATGATAGAATGCACCAAATTGAGGATTTTGAGGTGAGCGGGGCTTGCGTAAATTTGTAGGGCTCCCCTTCCAGAAGTCCGCACGAGAAAAGGCAAAATCAGCGGTTCCCTGAAGGCGATTTGCCCGAAACTGGCTCTGGCCGGGTTTGGCACAGATTCTGCATCTTCAGTCCCAAAGCGATTTTTCAACCCAAACCCCTAGCAGGAGATCCTGATGGCCAAGACCGTCGCAGACGTGATGAAGATGGTGAAAGAGCACGAAGTCAAATTCGTCGACTTCCGTTTCACCGATACCCGTGGCAAAGAGCAGCACGTGAGCGTGCCCATGTCGCACTTCAGCGAAGACAAATTCAGCGAAGGCCACGCCTTTGACGGCTCTTCCATCGCGGGCTGGAAAGGCATTGAGGCCTCGGACATGTTGCTCATGCCCGATGCCAACACCGCATTCATCGACCCCTTCTTCCAAGAGTCCACGCTCGTGCTTTCCTGCGACGTGCTCGAGCCCGGTGATGGCAAGGCCTACGACCGCGATCCGCGCTCCATCGCCAAGCGCGCCGAAGCCTACCTCAAGGCCTCGGGCCTGGGCGACACCGCTTACTTTGGTCCCGAGCCTGAGTTCTTCATCTTTGATCAAGTGACCTTCGCCAACGAAATGGGCGGCGCTTTCTTCAAGATTGAAGAGTACGAGGCCCCCTGGAACTCCGGTGCCAAGCTCGAAGGCGGCAACCGTGGCCATCGTCCCACCGTCAAGGGCGGTTACTTCCCCGTGCCCCCGGTCGATAGCACCCAAGACATGCGCGCCGAAATGGTCATGATTCTGGAAGAGATGGGCATCCCCGTCGAAGTGTTCCACCACGAAGTCGCCGGTGCAGGTCAAAACGAAATCGGCACCAAGTTCAGCACGCTCGTCGAGCGCGCCGACTGGACGCAAAAGCTCAAGTATGTGGTCTGGAACGTGGCCAATGCCTATGGCAAAACGGCCACCTTCATGCCCAAGCCCCTCGTGGGCGACAACGGTTCGGGCATGCACGTGCACCAGTCCATCTGGAAAGACGGCAAGAACCTCTTCGCCGGCAAAGGCTACGCCGGCCTGAGCGACACCGCGCTCTACTACATCGGTGGCATCATCAAGCACGCCCGTGCCTTGAACGCCATCACCAACCCGACCACCAACAGCTACAAGCGTTTGGTGCCGGGCTTCGAAGCCCCGGTCAAGTTGGCTTACTCCAGCCGTAACCGCTCGGCCTCCATCCGCATCCCGCACGTGGCGTCGGACAAAGCCCGCCGCATCGAGGCGCGCTTCCCCGATCCCATGGCCAACCCCTATCTGTGCTTTGCTGCACTGATGATGGCCGGTCTCGATGGCATCGAGAACAAGATCCATCCCGGTGAGGCCGCCACCAAGGACCTCTACCACCTCCCGCCCGAGGAAGATGCATTGGTGCCGACCGTGTGCCACAGCCTCGACCAAGCGTTGGAGTACCTCGACAAAGATCGCGCCTTCCTCACCAAGGGCGGCGTCTTCACCGACAGCATGATCGACGCCTACATCGAGCTCAAGATGGGTGAAGTCACGCGCTTCCGTCAAGCCGTGCACCCCATCGAGTACGAGATGTACTACTCGCTCTGATCCTGCACTGCCGAGCAACCGAAAAGGACGGCCGTGTGCCGTCCTTTTTTTCGACCGATTGGAGAGCCCTCGTGTCACGTCCCCGCTCACACGCGCCATGCCTCTGGCACCAACCCTGGTGGGTGGGTGTCTTGGGAGGCATACTGGCGCTGGGGGCTGGAGCCCAGCCCGCGAGCACCGAGCGGATTTACCGCTGTGGCCAGACTTACACCAATCTCCCCACCGGCGCCGATTGCCAAGCCTTGCCCGTGCCGGCACTCACCGTGGTGCCCACTTGGCCCGGCAGTTTGCCTGCCAAATCTCCGGCTGCCGAGCCCATGGCGAGCGCCCGCGTGGCGCCGCAATTGCAAGCCCAGCGCGACGCCCAAGCGCGTGAGGTGCTGCAAGCGGAATGGCAGCGGGCCCAGCAGCGCCACGCCGCCCTGATGCAGGAGTGGAACCAGGGCGAGCCCCAGCGGCAGCCCGAGGAACTGCGCCAACCCGGGCGTTACGCCGAGCGCGTGGCCCAGTTGCGCGCGGCCATCGAGCGCAGTGAGGCCGACCTCGCCGGCTTGCAGCGCGAGCTCAAGCGCCTCGGAGACCGGCCATGAACGCCGCAGCCAAACTCCCGTCCGATCCCCGCTTTCAGGCGTATGACCAGTTGGCCACGCTGCTCGCCGTGGTCCTGCCCTCGGGCGAGGTGCGCTTTGCCAATGCGGCCCTGGAGGACGCGCTGGGCATCTCGCGCCGTTTGGTGCAGGGCGCCTCATTGGCTCCGTATTTCCTCGAACCCATGGCTTTTCTCAAGGCCATTCAAGGGGTGAGCAGCGACATCTTCGCGGTCCTGCGTTACGACGCGCATTTGCGCCGCCCGATTCAAGAACCCGTTCCGGTGCACGTCATCATCACCCCCGACGAAGGCCATGCCTCCTTGCTGGTGGAGATGATTCCCATCGAGCAGCAAGTGCGCCAGGACCGCGAGGAGCGCTACATCGACCAAGCGCAGGCCAACAAAGAGCTCATCCGCAACTTGGCGCACGAAATCAAAAACCCCCTGGGAGGCATACGCGGGGCGGCCCAATTGCTGCAAATGGAGATCGACAACCGGGATCTGGCCGAATACACGCAGGTCATCATCCACGAGGCCGATCGCTTGCAGCTCTTGGTTGATCGCTTGCTCGCGCCCCACCGCCGCCCCCATGTGGCGGGGGATGTGAATATTCATGAGGTCTGTGAGCGGGTGCGCAGTTTGGTGCTCGCCGAGTTCCCCAAAGGCCTCAAAGTGGTGCGTGACTACGACACCTCCATCCCCCTGTTGCGGGGGGATCGGGAACAACTCATCCAAGCCGTGCTCAACATCGTTCACAACGCGGCCCAAGCCCTGGTGCAAGAGCGCGAACAGGGCCGCGCCGAGATCATTTTGCGCACCCGCGTGGCGCGCCAGGTGACTTTGGGCAAACAACGCTACCGGTTGGCATTGGAATTGCATGTCGTGGACAACGGCCCGGGCATACCGCAGGACATTCAGGATCGCCTGTTTTTTCCGCTGGTCTCCGGGCGTGACGGGGGGTCCGGTTTGGGGCTGAATTTGGCGCAGACCTTTATTCAGCAGCACCAGGGCCTGATTGAGTTTGACAGTGAGCCGGGACGAACGGATTTCAAAATCCTCATCCCATTGAGTTGATCCTCTCGCGAACAAGGAAAGCGACCGCCGTATGCAACCGATCTGGATAGTCGATGATGACCAGTCGATCCGCTTTGTGCTTGAAAAAGCCCTGGCGCGCGAGAGTTTGCCCACGCGCAGCTTTACCAACCCGCGCGAGGTGATGCAAGCGCTCGACCACTTGCCTGCCGAGCAACACCCCGTGGCCTTGGTGAGCGACATTCGCATGCCCGGTGGCTCGGGTCTGGATTTGTTGGGCAAAATCAAGGAACGCATTCCGCAACTGCCGGTCATCATCATGACCGCCTTCTCCGATCTCGACAGCGCCGTCTCCGCCTTTCAGGGAGGCGCTTTTGAGTACCTGCCCAAGCCCTTCGATTTACCCAAAGCCATCGAGCTCATTCGCCGCGCGGTCGAAGAAAACCAAGTCACGCCCGCGAGCGCCAATGGCGCAGACATTGCGCCGGAGATGCTGGGTCAAGCGCCGGCCATGCAAGATGTGTTTCGCGCCATCGGTCGCCTGAGCCAAAGCCATGTGACCGTGCTCATCACCGGCGAGAGTGGCTCCGGCAAAGAGCTCGTCGCGCGCGCCCTGCACAAGCACTCCCCGCGTGGAGACGCGGGGCAGAAGGGCCCCTTCGTCGCCATCAACACCGCGGCCATTCCCAAAGATTTGCTCGAGAGCGAGTTGTTTGGCCACGAGCGCGGTGCGTTCACCGGCGCTCAGGCCATGCGGCGCGGCCGCTTTGAGCAAGCCGAGGGCGGCACCTTGTTCTTGGACGAAATCGGGGACATGCCCTTTGACTTGCAAACCCGTTTGTTGCGTGTCTTGAGCGATGGCCATTTCTACCGCGTGGGCGGACATCAGGCCATCAAGGCCAATGTGCGTGTGATTGCCGCCACGCACCAAGATTTGGAGCAGCGCGTCAAGGACGGCGCATTTCGCGAAGACTTGTACCACCGCCTCAACGTCATTCGCCTGCGCTTACCCGCCTTGCGCGAGCGCGCCGAAGACGTGCCCATGCTCACGCGCCACTTTTTGCAGCAAAGCGCACAACAATTGGGCATCGAGCCCAAACGCATCACCGAAGCCGCACAGCAAGTGCTCAACCGATTTCGCTTCCCCGGCAACGTGCGGCAATTGGAAAACATCTGCCATTGGCTCAGCGTCATGGCCCCCTCGCAAGTGATTGAAGCCAAGGATTTGCCCCCCGAGGTACTCGCGGCCGACCCCATCGCCACACAAGACTTCAGCCCCGTCACCGCGGTCACTGCACCGCCCCT
>VEQC01000308.1 GCA_018883455.1 Limnohabitans sp.
CAAATCCGCCTTGCCCTTTGCCGTGAACTTCCACCATGGCAGAGATTCCCCGGTGTCAATGAAGTGCTTCACGGACAACAGCGTGTAAGCGTTTGGTGGAGATAACGGTTGGGGATACCTCTACGTACAGAGCTTTCCCTCTAATTGAAATGCAACACTAACCATGTTACCTCTTAAGAATCGTGAGCAAGCGGTCGAGCCCACCCGTGTCGATAGCGACATCGGCCTGCTCGCGCACCTTGGGTTTGGCGTGGTAGGCCACGGAGAGGCCGGCCACGCCCATCATGGGCAAGTCATTCGCGCCATCGCCCACGGCAATCGCTTGGTGCGTTTGCAGCCCGAGCGCGTTGCAGGTTTGGGTGAGCATGCGGCACTTTTCCTCGCCGTCACAAATATCGCCCCAGTATTGCTGCACCACTTCACCGGTGAGCACGCCCTCGCGCACCTCCAGCACATTGCTGCGCGCGAAGTCGATGTTCAAGGTTTGGCAAACCCAATCGGCAAAAAAGGTGAAGCCGCCGCTCACGAGCAAGACCTTGAGGCCCGCGGCCTGACAGGCCGAGACCAGCTCGCGCGCGCCGGGGTTGAGGCGCAGGCGCTCGTTGAGCACGGCGTGCAGGGCCGATTCCGGCACGCCCCGCAGCAAGGCCACGCGGCGGCGCAGGCTCTCCTTGAAATTGGTGATCTCGCCACGCATGGCGGCCTCCGTGATGGCCGCCACTTCGGCCTTCTTGCCCGCCGCGTCGGCAATTTCGTCGATGCACTCGATGTTGATGAGGGTCGAGTCCATGTCAAAGGCGATCAAGCCAAAGTCACGCAAGCGCAGGGGCGGGTGAATGCGCTGAATCCAGAGTCCGGGGGCAAATTCTTGAGTCATGGGGTTTAGACGCGAAGGTAAAGCGGGTCTGACCAGGTGGCCAGCCATTGGGGGCGAAAGGCGACAAAGATCGCGCACAGCATGCCGGTCATGAAGGCGTCGCCCCAGGCCATGAGCCAGAAGGCGACGCGGGTCAAATCATCGCTCACATTGGGCAAGGCGAGTCCACTCCATTGGCCCAGCATGAAGGCCAGAAAGAGGCTGAGCACCGTGCCAAAAAAGCCGCGGCCCAGAATATAGACCAAGGGGTGGTGCACCACCCAACGCCGCAAAGCCGCGCCAATGAGCAAGGTGAAGGTGGCGGGCAAGATCGCCTGCCAAGCCCAGATTTGCAGCACGGTCTCCGCCGAGACGGGGGCGAGCAGCCAAAGCGCCAGAGCCGCCAAGCTCAGGGTGGGGACGGCCAGCGGCCAGCCCAGAAGCAGCGTGACCAAGGGGGCGCCCGACCAATGCAAGGCCAGGGGCATGTGCTGTAAAAATGGAATGGCCCAAATCAGGGGCGTGAGGGTGAGCGAGGCGAGCCAAGGGGTGGCCAAGTTGGCCTGGCGCAGCATGCGCCAAGGCGCGAGCCAAAGCGAGAGGGCTAGCAGGGGCAAGGCCAGGGCGACTTCCAGCATGATGCCCCCTTATGCGGCCACCGTCGCGCGGTTGGGCGTGCCCAGCGCGCGCAAGATGTCGCGCACCATTTGCGCTCGCGCGTGCGGGTCGGGCAATTCACGCTCGATGCGCAGGCGATCGTTGCCCGCGAGGCGGATGTGCTTGTTCTTTTGCACCAACTCAATGATGCGCATGGCATCAAAAGGCGGGTTGGGCTGAAAGCTGATGAGGATCACGCCCGGCGTGGCGTCCACCTTGGTCACGCCATAGGGGCGGGCGAGCACGCGCAGGCGGTGCACGTCAATCAAGGTTTGGGTGGCCGGGGGCATCTTGCCAAAGCGGTCCACGATCTCTTCGAGCAGTTGATCGATCTGCTCGTGGGTCTTGGCGGGGGCAAGCTCTTTGTAGAAGGACAGCCGCAAGTGCACGTCGCCGCAATAGCCGTCGGGCAGCAGGGCGGGCGCGTGCCAATTGATCTCGGGGGTGACCGCCAGGGGGCTGAGCCAATCCGGCT
>VEQC01000309.1 GCA_018883455.1 Limnohabitans sp.
CCTCTGGGGTGCTGCGGTCCTGCGGGTCGAGCCGATCCCAACACTTTTGCAACTGAGCCACGTCGCGTGTTTGATCCAGCGCGAGGATGGCGAGCTCGCGGCGCAAGGTTTGCGCGGCAGATTCGGCAAATGCACCATGTTTGGCCAGCAACCGCGCCGTGTCGAGCGCCACCTCGGGCTGATGTCCCAAGCGGGCGGCTTTGAGGCGCAGGCGCAGGGCCAGGGTGCGTCGCGCCGCGCCCTGACGCAAGCTGTCGAGCCAGCGCAGGGCCTCGGGTGCATCGCGTTCGGCCAGCGCCCAGCGCGCCGCAAAAAGGTACGTGGCCTCCAAGGTCTCCTCCTGCGCTGCGTTGGGCAGGGTTCGCGCCAGCACTTGAACCGCTTGCAAATGGTGCGAGCGGGTGTTGGCGTCGCGCAAGGCTTGGGCGCTTTCGGCAGCGATCAAATGCGCCAGCGCACGCAGTTGGGGCAAGTGCCGGGGCAAGCTGTCGTCGCGCGTGCGCACTTCGCGCAAGCGCTCCTCCAGTTGCAAGGCCTGTTCGGCTGAGCGCACGGCCCGGCGGTAGCGCCCGGTCATGAGTTGAAGCAAGGACTCGATCACCCCCGCATGCAGCGCGCGCTCTTTTTGCAGCAAGCGCCAGCGCCGCGCGTGGCCAGGCAGGGCAAAGAGGGCTTGTAGTGCGCGCAAGGCGTAGTGCATCACCCCAAACAAGGCCAGCAGGAGCAACAGCGCCAGATTCAAGGACAAGTCGATGCGATGGGGGGCCCAAAACAGGGTGACGGTGCCCGGGTTGCTGCCCGCAAAAAGGGCAATCGCCACGGCAACGCCAAACAGTGCGACCAGCCAGAGCGCGGCGCGCATCTCAGCGTCCCGCCGCCGCCGTGGCAAGGGCGGACAAAGTGTCATCCACTCGGGGCAGCTCGGTCTGGCGCGCTTGGGCGAGCAAGTCCCGGGTTAGCTGCAGGGCGCTTTGCCCCTGGGGTGAGCGGACATCGAAATACTTTTGCAAATCGGTTTGCACTTGCCGCAAATCGGTTTGCACCGCGTCAAACTGGCGGGCGAGCAACCCCAGCCGCGCATTGAGCAAACGCAGTTTGAGGTTTTCGCGAATGAAGAAGCTTTGCTGGGGTGACAACAAGCTGGCATCGGGATGGTCGATGCGGCTCACCCGCACGAGTTTGCGCAAATCGTCCCAAACCGCAGACCACCACGCCTCCCAAGCACTGCCCCGAATGGCGCTGGCCCAGCTGCTTTTTTCCGGTGCGGGCAGGGGCGTGGGTGAGGTGCCCACGGCGTTGAGCAAGGGCAAGCCATCGACGGCCGGGACGAGGTCGTCCATTTTGGCGAGCAAGGTGGGGGTATCGCTAAACGCCGTGGCTTTGATGCGCTCGATGTCGCGCGCGAGCGCACGCAACACAGGCGCGAGCCGCGGTTGGGCCACTTTACCCAAGCGTTGTTCGGAGGCCTTGAGGGCGGCCAAGAGGGGTTGAACGCTGCCCGTGAGTTGCGCTTGTTGTTGCGCCAAGCGGATGGCCGACTCGATGTCCACAACGAGGTTTTCGTCGCGCGAGCGCGACAAGCTTTGCATCAACTCTTCGAGCTGGGTGCGCTGCAAGGCCACCTCGGCGAGCTTGGCGTCGCTCACCGCCACTTTGGCGGCGGTCTCGCGCGCCAGTTCCTCAGCTTGACGAGCACTGGTCTTGGCTTCGAGCGCCTGACCGGAGGTATCGGCGCTTTGGCGAGCGAGTTGCTCCTGAATGTGCGAGAGCCGCCCCCAAAGCCAAGCACTCATGAGTACCCCCAGCAAGGCCACCACCGCCACCACGCGCAAAGGCCAGGGCGAAGGAGGGGCCGGCGGCTGCGCCTGCAAGGGCGAGTCGGGAATGCGGGTGAGCTCTGGGTTGAGCGGCGGATCGTGGGACTCGAGGGTCATGACCACGATTCTAATGAGGCCACCACATCGGGTAGCAG
>VEQC01000107.1 GCA_018883455.1 Limnohabitans sp.
CATTGTGGGAGGCGGTCACGCGGGGCGCGGCATGCGCAGGGGTAGACGCTGGGGTGGCTGTGGCCACTGAAGCCGCAGTGGACGTTGGGGAAGCTGGCGCGGCCGTGGAGGATGCGGGCGTGGCGGCTTGCGGCCAAGCCGCCCCCGTTGGCAAGGGCGGTGGGCTTTGCAACTCTGCGGCCGCCGCAGGCGAGAGCAGACTCGCCAAGGCGGGCGTCGCTGCGCCGTCTTGCGGGGCAAGCGCTGGCGGGGTCTGCTGCGCCCCAGCAGGCGAAAGGGCATCTGGGGGCTCTGACGTCAGGGTCTGGGCGGCAGCGGGAGCCGTCCATGTTGGTGCAGGCGACACGGCTGCCGAGGGGGCGCTAGGGGGAGTGGCGACATCGGGCGCGGGTGCGTCGTCGCTGATGAATGCGGCTTGGGGCGGTAAACCCAGCGCTTGCGCCACCTTTTTCGCGGCGGTGAGCTTGACGGCTTCGCTGTAGAACGCGCTTTGGCCCCCCTCCTCGATTTGGCGGACCTGTTTGACGGACAAACACGCCACACCGGCGAGCTCGGCCTGCGTCCAACCTTTGCGCTCACGCGCTTCACGCAAAAGGGTTTGGTGGATCTGTGCGTCGGTGGGCGTGCTCATGCCGTCACTTCACCAGTAACAGCTCACCCTTGATCGATGCACCCTTCTGCACAGAGAGGGTTTTGTAGACCACGTGACCGTCAACTGCCGCGGAGGAAGTGACGATCAATTCCGTGCAGGTGGCCGTTCCCGAGAATTTGCCTTTGATGTGCAAACTCGTGCAGGTCACGACGCCCTCGACTTGGCCCCGCGAGCCAATGGTGAGTTCGTCCACTTGAATTTGGCCGTTGAGGGAGCCTTCCACGTGGATGGCGCCTTTGGCGGCGATTTCCCCGCGGAAAGCGAAGCCTTCGCTCAGGATGGAAGGCTTGGTTGCGGATGTGGAGGCAATCATGTCCATCACGCTCGGGCGGGCCGCCGGGGCGGGCGCAGCAGAGGCCGGTGGGTTCACCGGGCCGGGTGCCGTGATGCTCGCGAGCGGATCCGTCGATTCAGGCGCGGCTGTGGCCTCCGACACCGGCTCCACCGGCTCATTCGAAGGCGTGTTCGCGGGAGGATTACTGCTGGGTTTGGATTTGTTGAACATATTGCGCTGTCCGAATGACTTTTTGTGGATTGACCGGATAGCCGCCGATCAGGATTTCAAGGTGCAAATGCTTGCCGGTCGATGAACCTGTGTTGCCAATTTTGCCCAATATTGACTGAGTCGTCACCTTATCGCCAACCTTGACCGCAATATTGGCCAAATGGCCATAGAGGGACTCCACCCCATTGGTGTGGCGGACCATGACCATGTTGCCGTATTGGCTATGGTATTGCGCGATCACGACCACCCCGGCTTTGACCGGCGTGACATTGTCGTCACCGGTGTCACTCAAGAGATCGAGGCCCGTATGGAAATGGGTGTTGCCGTGGATGGGGTGACGACGCACGCCGAAATCAGATGTGACCGAAAAGTTCTCCACCGGCATGCGCGAAGGTAGCGCATAAATGACTTCACGCAGGGCGCGATTGGTCGAGAGCTCCTCGGCCACTTTGCCGCGCAAAAGCGGGTTGTCTCGCACATCGCCTTCACCCGAAAAACCCCCGGTGGAGGCATTGCGTTGAATGATGCGCACGATCTTCTCGGTCAAACCCGAGGTCTCGAGTTGGGTCTTGAGGGTGTCGTTCTCAGCCGAGACCGCCACCATGGAGGTGTCCACGAAGCGGCGAATGCTGATGTCGCGATCGCGGATGGTTTGGGCGAGGGCCACCATCTGCTCGTCGTTCATGCTGAGGTTTTCCGCATCGCCATCGGCTGCGCTGCTGAGCAAGGCCCGATAAACCGCCTCGTGCGAACGCTCCAGGCGCGCGCGGCTGATCATGAGGGTGAGACTGGTAAAGGTGAGCGCGATGAGCACCAAGAGGGTGACGCCACTCACCAAGATCCCACCGCGAACCAACAAGCGCTGGACTCGGGCACTGATCTGCAAATAATGGAGTTCGCCTTGCTGCTCCAGAATCAGGCGCGCGTCCTGATACTCACGCGTCCAGCCCGAAACCACCCACTGCGGCATATGGCGCAGGGATTGGAACAGACGACGCTTTGTCAGAGGCATGGACGCTCGAAGAGGGGTTCAACCGATCAAAGGTTGCCCACGCCAGGCGGCAAATTCGGGCCGTTGGCGTCTTGACTCAAGGTACCCTCGATCTCGCCGCCCTTTTCAATTTCGATTTCCGAATATTGAACCTTACCGGCAATTTTTCCGGTGGCGCGAACAATGAGGCTCTTCTCGCTGATGATGGTGTTGTGCAACTGACCGCGCACGTCAATCACCTTGGCTGCCACACGCCCCGAAATTTTTCCGGTAGGGCCAATGAGTACCTCTTCGGCGGTGAGGTCACCCTCGATCACGCCGTTGATGATGGCTTTGGAAGGCACCACAAACGTGCCTTTGACCACCACGCCGTCCCCAATGACAACACTTTCGAGCGATTCAGATTGATTCGACATACACGAGCTCCTTGGGGCGGGATGTTAACAAACAAAACTTTCAAATTAACAGTTTTACTGCTTAAATGTTGTTTATTGCCAACTATTTTCCCTTTTATTCCAACAACTTACTTTCAGATTTGAAGGTTTTACCTAACGGCATGGGGTCGAGAAAAAGGCCTCAGAATGATGATTTCATTGATTTTTTCGACATTTTCACCAACTACCCTCTCCTAATGCTCGGCTGAACTCAGTCGGTCTTGAGCAAGCGCTCGATCACCCGCCGCGAATGGGCACCACCGGCATCGATGTTGAGATTGAGTAGCCTTCTGCCGGCATGACGCGTGAGGTTTTGCTGTTGGCGCTCGAGCATTTGCAAGTCTTCCGAAAAAATCTTGCCCTGCCCCTCGCGAATGCTTTGGGTGAGTTCGGCGTCATCCGGTTTGAACTTGCGCGCCATGCCCCAGAAATACCACATGGAGGTTTCGGTCTCCGGGGTGAGGAAGTCCACCACCACGCTGTAGACCTTGTGGCTGTCGGGCGCGTCGTACCCGCCGTGACCGGCATGGGCCACGCCCACTTCGATCATGATGTGGCTCGGCGGGGTGAAGCGGCAGATTTGCCAGCGGTCGACTGGCACGTCGTCGGCGAGCCCGTTACCGCGCAAGGCCATGCGCCAAAAAGGCGGTGCCGGAATGTTGTACATGCGCCGACTCGTGACCACCCGATCGCCATCGACCGACGTCTCGCACGGGGTTTCGTCAATCTCGGGCTGACCAATGCTGTTGGCATGCACGTAAGTCTCGTGCGTGAGGTCCATCAGGTTATCGATCATGAGGCGGTAATCGCACTGGATGTGGTAGAGCCCGCCCCCGTAGGCCCAAGCCGGGTTGTTGTGCCACTCCAGGTGGGGGATGAGCGCGGTGTCGGCGCGCGCGGGGTCGCCCGGCCAAACCCAAATGAATCCATATTGCTCGTGTGCAGCAAAGGTGCGGATTTCGGGGAAGTTTTTCACGCGCTGCCCGGGCATGGCCACGGTGCGTCCCTCACAGCCCATCACCAAGCCGTGGTAGCCGCAGTGGAGCTGGCCGTTTTTGACAAAGCCCAATGAGAGCGGCGCGCCACGGTGCGGGCAGAAGTCTTCCAGGGCCGCCACGTGCTGGTGCTCGTCGCGGTAGAACACCATGCGTTCATTGCAAATCGTGCGGCCCAGGGGCTTGTCGGTCAAGTCGCTGCTGCTGCAGACCACATACCAGGTGTTTTTCAAGAACATGGGAACTCCTTGCAAATCAATCTTTGGGGCCAACCCCCAACCAGCGCGCCAGCGGCGCGGCATCCGCGCGCAGTGGCGCGGCCTCACCATCGTGCACCACACGGCCGCCTTCGAGCACCAGCACCCGATCGCTGATGGCCAAAATGGCCTGCGGGTGCTGCTCCACAATGATGGCCCCCAAGCCCTCCTCGCGCGTGAGGCGCGCGATGGCGCGCAGCAACTCCTCCACGATGATGGGCGCGAGTCCCTCTAGAGGCTCATCGAGCAGCAGCCAGTGCGGGTTGAGCACCAAGGCCCGACCCACGGCCAGCATTTGCTGCTCGCCCCCCGAGAGCTGATGCCCCAGATTGTCGCGCCGCTCGGCCAATCGGGGGAAGAGCTCGTACACGCGCTGCGGCGTCCAACGCGCTGCGCGCCCCTCGGGCTGATGGTGCACGGCGCTCAGGTTTTCGTCCACCGTGAGGGAGCGAAAAATATTGCGCTCCTGCGGCACCCAGCCCATGCCCGCCAAGGCCCGCGCGGGCGCGGCCATGCGGTGCAGGGCCTGGTCGCCTAACCAAATCTCGCCCTGGTGCTGGGTGGTCACCCCCATGAGCGTGTCGATCAAGGTGGTTTTGCCCGTACCGTTGCGCCCGAGGAGCGCCAAGGTTTGGCCCGCTGCCAGCGAGAAATCGATCGCTTGCAACACCACCGCCTCCCCATAGCCCGCGTGCAAGCCATTTACGCGCAACGCTTCAGCCATGGCCCGTCCCCAGGTAAACCGCGCGCACCTCGGGGTGGTGCGCGATTTCTTGCGCCGTGCCCTCGGTGAGCACGCGCCCGTTGACCAACACCGTGATACGGTCGGCAAAGGCAAAGACCAAATCCATGTCGTGCTCGATCAAGACCACGGAAACATCGGCGGGCAAATCCGCCACCGCCTGCATGAGCTCGGCCCGGTCGCCGGCGGGGACACCCGCGGCGGGTTCATCGAGCAGCAGCACGCGCGGCTCGCAGGCGAGCGCAATCGCCATCTCGAGCAAGCGGCGCTTGCCATAGGGCATGGCATCGGTGCGCTGGTTCATCACGTCTTGCAAGCGAAACTGCACGAGCAGCGCTTCGGCGCGCTCGCGCGTGGCGCGATCGGCGCCGAGCGGACGCCACCAGGATTGGCCTTGGCCGCGTTGCTGCGCCACCACCCAAGCCAGGGTCTGCAAGGGCGTCAAGCTGGCAAAGAGTTGGCTGATTTGGAAGGTGCGCACCAGACCCCGCTGCACCCGCGCGTGCGGGGCCCAGGTGTCGATGTCTTGCCCGTCCAAGCGAATACTCCCCTCGCTCGGGCGCAGAACGCCCGTGATGAGGTTGATGAGGGTGGTCTTGCCAGCCCCGTTGGGACCAATGAGGGCGTGGCGCGCACCCGCCTGGATTTGCAAATTCACCTGGTCGGTCGCCACAATGCCGCCAAAGCGCTTGACCAAGCCCCGCGTTTCGAGCACCACGCTCATGCGCCCCTCCCGCGTCGGCTGATCCACTGCCAGAGGCGCTCGCGCCCCACGAGCATGAGGGTGACCAGAATCAGCCCCATCCAGAAGGTCCAGTACTGGGGCGTGAGGTTGGAGATGAGGTCGTGCAAGAGCTTGAACGCCACCGCGCCCAACACCCCGCCATAGAGCCAACCCGTGCCGCCCATCACGAGCATGAGCACCGCATCGGCCGAGCGCTCCAGGGCGAACACATCGAGCGAGGCAAAGCCCGTGGTCTGGGCCATGAGCGCGCCCGCCAGGCCGGCAATGCCCGCCGCGAGCGTGTATACCCGGGCCAACTCGCGGTGCACCGACACGCCCACCGCCTGCGCGCGCAAGGGGTTATCGCGCAGGGCCTGCCAGGTCAGCCCCAGCGGCGCGTGCACCACGCGACGCAAAACCAGCACCACCCCGGTGAGCACGGTGAGCGAATACGCCGCCGCCACTTGCCCATAGAGGTCAAACTCAAAGCGCCCAAGCAAGGGGCCCATGATCACGCCCTGCAGGCCATCGGCGCCGCCCGTGAGCTCGTCCCACTTGTTCGCCCCCTCGAGCAAAATGAAAGAGGTGGCAAGCGTCACCATCAACCGGGTGAGATCGCTGCCACGCAAAATGGACAGCGCGCACACGGCCCCGAGCAACAGGGCCGAGAGGCCGCCCACCGCCAGGCCCAGGAGCGGATCGGGATGGAGGTGCTTGGCAAAGAGCGCGGCGCTGTAGGCGCCAAACCCAAAAAAGGCCGCATGCCCCAGGGTCACGATGCCGCTGTAGCCCAAGACCAAATCCAGCGAGACCGCAAAGAGGGCCACGATGGCGATTTCGTTGGCGAGCAAGGCATGGCTGCCCAACCACAGCGGCAGGCTGAGCACCCCGAGCGCCACCACCGCGTGCGAGGCGCGCCAGCGCACCGGCCCGAGCAAGGCTTGCTCGACCGAGAACGGCGCCTGCGGCGCGCTCATGAACGCCCCCGCGCAAACAGGCCTTGGGGGCGCCAGATGAGCAAGGCAATCATCAAGGCGTAGACGATGAAGGCGCCGAGTTTGGGAATGAAGTATTTACCCGCCACATCCGCCACGCCCAGGAGCAAGGCAGCGAGCAAAGGGCCCGTGATGGAGGAGGTGCCCCCCACCGCCACCACGATCAAGAAATACACCATGAACTTGAGCGGGAACGTGGGGTCAAGGCCCAGCACCTCGGCGCCCAGCGCGCCGCCCAAGCCCGCCAGACCCGAGCCCACGGCGAAGGTGATGGCAAACACACGTTCGACCGGAATGCCCAGGCCGCGCGCCACGCGGGCGTCGTCCACGCTCGCGCGCAGGCGGCTGCCAAAGCGCGTGGCGGCCAAGACGTGCTGCAGCACCAAGGTGAGGAGCGCGCACACCGCGATGATGAAGAGCCGGTAGTGCCCCATGCCCAGGGCCCAGGGCGTGTCGGCAAACCATTCGGTGCGACCGCGCAGCCAATCGGGCAGTTGCATGATTTGCTGCTGCGAGCCCATGGTGTAGTCCGCCACCGCCACGGCCATGAAGGCCAGACCAATGCTAAAGAGCACCTGATCCAGATGGGGCTTGCCGTACATGGGCCGATAGAGCGTGCGCTCGAGCAGCACGCCCACCCCCGCGCTCAGGCCAAAGGCGAGCGGCAAACAGGCAAGGAAGGGCCAGTCGTAGCGCTGCATGGCCACCACCGTCAGGTAGCCTCCCAGCATGGCAAAGGCCCCATGGGCGAGGTTGATGAAGTTCATCAGGCCCATGGTGACCGAGAGGCCCACCGCGAGGATGAACAACAGCATGCCGTAGGCGATGCCGTCGAACAGCAGGGTGAGCATTACTTGGCCTTGCCGGGGTCTTTCACGTCCGTGAGGGTTGCAAACTCTTGGTTGTAGAGCTGGCCATTGACGCGCTCGACTTTGCGGATGTAGATGTTGTGCACGACGTCACGGGTTTGGGCGTCGATGAACATCGGCCCGCGCGGGCTCTCAAAAATCTGACCCTTCATGGCGTTGAGCAAGGGCTCGCCACCCGCGCCCTTGGTGGCTTTGGCGGCTTCGTAAATCACGCGCATGCCGTCGTAGCCCCCCACGGCCATGAAGTTGGGGCGCATGCCAGGGTTGGCTTTTTCGAAGGCGGCCACGAACTTCTTGTTCAAGGCGGACGCGTGTGAGGTGCTGTAGTGGTGCGAGGTCACCACGCCCATGGCCACGTCGCCCATGCTGTTGAGGATGTCGTCGTCGGTGATATCGCCCGTGCCGATCAAGCGGATCCCCGCCTTGTCCATGCCGCGCTCGGCAAACTGTTTCATGAGGGCAGCGCCCGCGCCCGAGGGTACGAACACATACACGGCGTCGGGCTTCAAGTCGCGCACTTTTTGCAGGAAGGGCGCGAAGTCGGGGTTGCGCATGGGCACGCGCAAGCTGTCGACCACTTGGCCGCCGTTGAAGGTGAAGCGGTCTTTGAAGAATTTTTCCGCGTCAATGCCCGGGCCGTAATCGGAGACCAAGGTGACCGCTTTGCGGATACCGTTGTTGGGTGCCCAGTCGGCAATCGCCACGGCCGCCTGCGGCAGGGTAAAGCTCGTGCGCACGACAAAGGGCGAGGCCTGGGTGATGCTGGAGGTGGCCGCGGCCATCACCACCATCGGGGTCTTGGATTGCGTGGCCAGTGGGGCTGTGGCCAGGGCGAGCGGGGTGAGGCCAAAACCGGCGAGCACCTGCACCTTGTCGTTGACCACCAATTCTTGCGCAATACGCTTGGTGACATCGGGGGCGCTGGTGTCGTCTTTGACGATCAACTCGACCTTTTTGCCCGCCACGGTCGCCCCGTTTTGCGCCATGTACAGGCGGGCCGCCGCCTCAATTTGTTTGCCGGTGGAGGCAAAGGGGCCGGTCATGGGCAAGATCAGGCCGATCTTGAATTTGTCTTGGGCCAGGGCGTTGCCAGCAGTCAAGGCCAGCGCGGCGCAGGCCACGGTGTTCAGGAATTGTCGTTTTTGCATGTCTGTCTCCTGGTGGGGGTGGGTGAAAAAAATGGGGGCTCAGTGCGGGCGGATCAGCTGCACACCGGGCATGCCAAAGCCGCCGGGCTCGCGCAGCGCCATCTGCATGTTGTGGCGCGCTATGCGCGAATGCTCGCGCACCAGCGCTTCGGCCCGGCCAGACTCGAGCCGCTCGATCGCATCGAGCACCTGGC
>VEQC01000108.1 GCA_018883455.1 Limnohabitans sp.
GCGAGTGGCCCGCTACCAGCGCCGGGGCCACGCCCACTTCAGCCATCCAAATGCGATAAGCCGCCACGCCAGCGACGAGCATCACGGGCTGCGTGTTGGTGGTGAGGGCCAAGGCCTCTTTGGGACCTTCGTGAATCAGGCGACCGAGATCTTCTCCCAGGGCATCGCTGGCCTCGGCCAGCGTTTGCTGGAGCACGGGGTGATCGCCCCAGGCGTCGAGCATGCCCACCGCCTGCGAGCCTTGACCGGGAAAAACAATGGCAAAAGGTTTCATGTGTGTGAGTCCGCAATGTCGCACAAACGGGATGCGCGATCCTTACAGGGTGAGGGCCACAGCGCCCCACGTAAAGCCGCCACCCACCCCCTCCAGGAGCAGTTTTTGGCCAGGTTTGATCTGTCCCGCACGCACGCCATGGTCCAACGCCAGCGGGATGGAGGCGGCGGAGGTGTTGCCGTGGTCGTGCACGGTCAACATCACTCTTTCCATGGGCAGCTTGAGCTTGCGTGCGGTGCTGGTGATGATGCGAATGTTCGCCTGGTGGGGGATGAGCCAATCGATGTCTTGCGCCTGCCAGCCGGCTTGGGCGAGGGCTTTGAGGGCCGCGCCTTCGAGCAAGCCCACCGCGAGTTTGAAGACGGCCTGACCGTCCATTTTCAGCACCGGGTCACCGGTGACCTGTCCGTTGTGAACGTGGCCTGGCACGCACAGAATGTCCACATGTCGGCCATCGGCATGCAAATCGCACGCGGCGATGCCGGGCCGTTCGCTGGCTTCGAGCACCACGGCGCCCGCGCCGTCGCCAAAGAGCACACAAGTGGTGCGATCGTTGAAATCGAGCAGACGGGAGAAAGTCTCAGCCCCCACCACCAAGGCGCAACGCGCGTTGCCCGCGCGAATCATGGCGTCGGCTACGCTCAAGGCATACACAAAACCCGTACAAACGGCTTGCACGTCAAACGCTGCGCAACCTGCAATGCCGGCTGACGCTGCGTCGAGCTGCGCGAGTTTGCGCTGCAAGATGCTGGCGGTGGACGGAAACACCATGTCGGGGGTGGAGGTGGCCACGATGATGAGGTCTAGGTCCTGGGGTTGACGCCCAGCCGCCCGAAGCGCGCGGCACGAGGCTTCGAAGGCCAGATCGCTGGTGTGGGTGTGGTCGTCGACAAAGTGGCGGGCTTGGATGCCGGTGCGCTCGACGATCCACTCGTCAGAGGTCTCCACACCCAAGGCGGCCAGTTGGTTCACCAAATCTTGGTTGGAGACGCGGCGGGGAGGAAGAAAGCTGCCAGTGCCGGTGATACGGGCAAAACGGGTCATCAATGCGAGGCTGGGGAGGCGTCTGCGCTCGAGGCACCTGCCGCCAGCAAAGGGGCGACATGGGCGATGCGGGCGCGCACGCGATCCAGCAAGTTGTGATGGGCTGCATCATACGCCCGGTTCAAGGCCGTGCCGAAGGCGAGTTCATCGGCAGACCCGTGGCTTTTGAACACAATGCCATTGAGACCGAGCAGGGCTGCGCCGTTGTAGCGCCGATGGTCCACCTGATTTTTAAAGCTCGACAGCACCGGATAAGCCACGATAGCCGCAATTTTCGTGAAGATATTGCGTTTAAATGAATTTTTTAGGGTATCGCTGATCTTGAATGCCAGGCCCTCGCTGGCCTTGAGGGCTACGTTACCGACAAAACCATCGCAAACAATCAGATCGACCGTGTGGTGGTAAATATCGGTTCCCTCGACATTGCCATAAAAATTTAGATCGCCACTTTTGGCAGCAGATCGCAACAATTCGCT
The DNA here is from genome assembly GCA_018883455.1 of Limnohabitans sp. Lineage (GTDB taxonomy): Bacteria > Pseudomonadota > Gammaproteobacteria > Burkholderiales > Burkholderiaceae_C > Limnohabitans. The sequence goes on from VEQC01000108.1 coordinate 1,795, forward strand.
GGCTTTTTTGATCACTTCATTGCCTTTGATCTCCTCTTCCCCAATATTGAGGAGGCCGACCGAAGGGCTCTCGACATTGTCGAGCACGCTCACCAGGGCCGAGCCCATGACGGCGAACTGGAACAGGTGTTCGGGACTGCAATCGACATTCGCCCCCAGATCGAGCATGGTGGTGCCGCCCCCGCGGAAGTTGGGCATGCGCCCAGCAATGGCCGGACGATCAATGCCGTCGAGGGTTTTGAGCACATACCGGGCAATCGCCATGAGGGCCCCGGTGTTACCCGCCGACACGGCGGCTTGGGCGCGACCGTTCTTGACCTGCTCAATGGCCAAGCGCATGGAGGAATCTTTTTTGCGCCGCAAGGCCACCTCGATGGGGTCATCCATGGCGACCACCTCACTGGCGGCGACGATTTCGGCGCGCGGGTGCGCAAAGTCCGAGAGGGCTTCGGGCAAGCCCACCAGAATCAGGCGTGCATCGGGGTGTTGGTCCAGAAATGTCCGGCAGGCCGCGAGCGTGACGCGCGGGCCATGGTCGCCGCCCATGCAATCAACCGAAACGGTGGTGGTCATACGCGTTCAATCGGGTTGGGGTCGGACGCAACCGACGCCAAAGACAAAGGCCCGGGGCGCATGGCTGTGCCGCGGGCCTGGAGTCAGATCAGCGCTCAGGCTTCAGTCTTGGACTTGAGCACCTTGCGACCACGGTAAAAGCCATTCGGGCTGATGTGGTGGCGCAGGTGAACTTCACCGGTCGTGGGCTCAACCGCCGTGTTCGGGGCAGTCAAAGCGTTGTGCGAACGGTGCATGCCGCGCTTGGAGGGCGATTTTTTGTTTTGCTGGACAGCCATGGCGGCTCCTGGTCAAAAATTGGACAAACGCGGCAATATCGCCGCAAACCGGAGATTATAGCGCATGCAAGTGACCTCGTCACCCTGCGTCGCGCTTCAGGTGGGCGAGCACGGCGAAGGGGTTGGGTTTGGCGTCTTCGATCGGGGGTTGCGCTTGCTTTAATGTTTGCAAGTGCTCACTTGGACACTCTTCGTGCATGGCCAAGAGTGGCAAGGCCATGAGGAGTTCGTCCTCCACCAGGCCGAGGGCATCGAAATCGCGCGCGAGCACCAGCACGTCCTCCTCGCTGGTTTCATCCTCCTCGGCGGCGGTTTCCTCATCGGCCACGAACCGAAAACTGCGCGCCACCGAGAGGGTTTCGACCACGGGGGTGAGGCACCGTTGGCAAGTGAGGGGCAAGGCGGTGTGGACTTGCAAGTCCAGCCAGACCACGGGCTCCCCTGCCGTTTGCGCCACGCTCCGCCCCTGCAAACGCCACTGCACCGGCGCGTTGGGGTCTGGGCTGTCGGCCTCTTCCATCAGGCGGGGCAGCGCCGAGAGTGGACTGGTGCCGGCGAGCGTCTCCCCCTGGCGGGCCAGACTGGCAACGTCGAGGGACTGGATCGAATCGGTGGTCATGCAAACAGTGTAAGAGAATTGCGGACATGAACCCTGTTGACGCACGCCCCTTGATTCTGGCTTCCACCTCGCGTTACCGCCATGCCCTGCTGCAACGCCTACAACGCCCCTTCACGGCGGTGGCCCCGCCCGTGGATGAGACCCCTGCCCCTAGCGAGGCCCCGCGCGCCTTGGCGCTGCGATTGGCACTGGCCAAGGCAGAGGCCGTGGCACGTTTACACCCGCAGGCGGTGGTGATCGGCTCGGACCAAGTCGCCGATTTGGGCGGCGAACCGCTGGGTAAACCAGGTGACCACGCGCGTGCGGTGGCGCAGCTCTCGCGCATGCGTGGGCAAACCGTGTTGTTTGAGACCGCTGTGGCCGTGGTGTGTTTGGCCACGGGGTTCGCGCAATCTGACTTGGCCACGGTACGCGTGCGGTTTCGAAACCTGAGCGACGCCGAAATTGAAGCCTACTTGTTGGCGGAGCAGCCCTACGACTGCGCCGGTAGCGCCAAGAGCGAGGGCTTGGGTATTTCATTGCTGGAATCGATTGAGAACGACGATCCCACCGCCCTGGTGGGCTTGCCCTTGATTCGCACCTGCCACTTGTTGCGTGCAGCGGGGGCGTTGTGAGCACCGCGCGACAGCCCATGGGCACTTTGTTTTTGGTGCCCACGCCCTTGGATTTTGGAACTTCCGAAACCATGCCTTTGGAGGCCGTGTTGCCCGCCGCGACTTGGCAGCGTGCGGCGGGCCTGACCCACTGGATCACGGAAAACGCCAAAAGCACGCGGGCGTTTCTCAACCGGGTCGGTGCCTTGACGCCACTGGCCGCGCCTCTGGCGCAGCAACACCTGGTGGAGCTGCCCCGGGCCGTGCATAAAAAAGGGGATCACCTGGGGGAGTTTGATGCGCGCGCCCTGCTCGCCCCCGCTGTCGAGGGCCATGACATGGGGCTGGTGAGTGAAGCGGGCATGCCCGCGATTGCCGACCCGGGCGCATCGGTGGTTCGCGCCGCCCATGTTTTAGGGTTACGCGTGGTTCCATTGGTGGGCCCCATCTCGCTCATGTTGGCATTGGCCGCCAGCGGCTTGAATGGTCAGCACTTTGCCTTTGTAGGTTACCTGCCGCAAGAGACCCTCGCGCGTGCGCAGCGCTTGCAAGCCCTTGAACAAACGGCCCAGCGCACGGGCCAAACCCAACTCTGGATTGAAACGCCCTACCGCAACCAAGCGCACTGGGAGAGTTTGCTGCTCACCTTGCGTCCTCAAACCTTGTTGCTGCGCGCCAGTGGGTTGACGCTCCCGGACGCGCAGGTGCGATGCCAGAGCGTGGCGCAGTGGCGGGCACAGAAGGAATCCCACCCGCCGTTGGACGCGCCAACGGTTTTTTGCTTGGGCGTGGCGCAACTGGCGAGCGCCCCCCGAGGGCGTTAGCGCAGGGCGGGCCGATAGCCCAAGGCTTTCACGGCGCCCTCGCCCACCGCTGCGCCAAAACGCTTGGCGATGCGCTCGGCCACGTTCTCTTGGCGGGTGTAGTCGATGATGTCTTCGGCTTTGACCAACTCACGCGCCACATAGTCCAGATTGCCCAGGCCATCGGCCAACCCCAAGCCCACGGCTTGTTGACCGTTCCAGAACAAACCGCTGAAGATGTCGTTGTTCTCCTTGAGTCGCTCACCGCGCCCTTCGCGCACCACCTGAATGAATTGCTTGTGGATTTCATCCAGCAAGGTTTGGGCGTGGGCGCGATGCGATTTGGTTTGCGGGCTGAAGGGATCCAAAAAGCCTTTGTTTTCGCCGGCCGTCATGAGGCGACGCTCGATACCGAGTTTGTCCATCAATTGGGTGAAGCCAAACCCGTCCATGAGCACCCCAATGCTGCCCACGATGCTGGCTTTGTCGACATAAATTTCATCAGCCGCCACCGCAATGTAGTACGCCGCGGAGGCGCAGGATTCCTCCACCACGGCATACGTGGGTTTTTCGTGCTTCTTTTTCAGACGCTTGATCTCGTCGTTGATGATGCCCGCTTGCACCGGGCTGCCCCCGGGCGAGTTGATGAGCAAGACCACACCTCGCGAGCCCGCATCTTCATAGGCCTCGCGCAAGGCCGACACAATCCAGTCCGCATTGGCCGGCGCATCTTCGGCAATCTCGCCTTTGATGACGACCACCGCCGTGTGCGGCTGGGTCGGATCCGTGCTGCCCTGGCGATGCGTGCCAAACCAAATCAAGGCCAAAAAGACCAGCAACCAAACGGTCCGAAAAAAGATGCGCCAGCGCCGCTCGGCGCGTCGCTCGGCCAAGGTGGCGAACGCCAATTGCTCCAGGGTTTCGCGCTCCCAAGCCTGGCGATCGGGGCGTGCGGCCGGCTCGGGACGAGACTCGGAGCGAGACTCAGGGGTGGGGTCTGACGGTTCTTGCATAAGGCGCTTTCGGATGGGCTGGTTACTTACGGGTCAAAACGGAAATTCAAAGGGCTGGAGGTTCCACTCGGTTTGCCAGTGCACCACGCCGTCATTTTCCTGCAGGGTGATCTTGACCAATCCGCCCCGGCATGGTCCCCCCGCGCAAGCGCCCGTGTCGGGGGCGTACACCGCCCCGTGGGTGGCGCAGAGCAGCCAGCGGCCGGTGTCATCGAAAAACCGATCGGGTTGGTAGTCCATTTCCATCGCCACATGGGTGCAACGGTTGAGGTATGCGTGGACTTGGCCTTCAAATCGGATGGCAAACGCCCGGCAGGTTTGCCCCGCGTAGACCACATCAAAAGGCACGGCGCGTCCGCCCTCGACGAGATCGGCACTGTTGCACAAAGGGATGGCGCGGGCGGTGGCGGCATCAGGCATGGCGCACCAACCATTGGTGTAATTCGGCGACCGAATGGGCCACGAATTGGGGCTGAAACTCGGCAAATGTGCCGTGCTCGTGCGCGCCGTAACTCACCCCCACGGCGTGGCAACCGGCATTGACCGCCATTTGCAGATCGTGGGTGGTGTCGCCAATCATGAGGGTGCGCTCGGGCTCCACGCCAAACTCCCGCATCAGTTCATGCAGCATGCGGGGGTTGGGCTTGCCGGCAGTTTCATCGGCGGTGCGGGAGGCGTCAAAGACGCCGTGGAGTTCCATATGCTGCAAGGCCTCGTTAAGACCCACCCGGCTTTTGCCCGTGGCCACCGCCAACCAATGGTGATGTCCGCGCAAGGCATGGAGCATGGGAATAACACCCTCAAAAAGCGTGAGGTCGTGCTGGTGCGCCAAATAGTGATGACGGTAGCGCTCACCCAATTGAGGATAGCGCTCAGGCGGAACATCCGGCGCTGCGTGCGCCAGCGCCGACATGAGTGACATGCCGATCACATAGGCGGCCGCGTCGTGGCTGGGTACGGCGCCGCCCACATCGGCCACGGCCAGCTGGATGCAGCGCACGATCACCCCCGTGGAGTCAAACAGCGTGCCGTCCCAGTCAAAGGCAATGAGGTCGTATTGGCGAGGGCGGCGGGTCATGGCTTGGGGCCTGGGGGTTGAATGTGGTCGATGAAATTTTGCAGATTGTCGGGCAAGGCGGCTTGCACGCTGATCGGGCGACCACTCACGGGGTGCAGGAATTGCAGCCGCCAGGCATGGAGAAACATGCGCTTCAACCCGACTTTTTGCAACTGGCGATTGGCCTCGAAATCCCCGTATTTGTCATCGCCCGCGATGGGGTGTCCTTGGCTGGCCAAGTGCACCCGAATCTGGTGCGTGCGACCGGTTTTGATGGTCACTTCCAACAGGGTGTAGGGGCCCACGATGCGGGCAACCCGCACCAAGGTGATGGCGCGCTGACCCTCTGGATCGTCTTTGCCCACCACCCGTACCCGTCTTTCGCCCTCGGCCTCGCCGTTGGCCACGGTGTATTTATGCAGAGGAAGATCGATGACCTTTTTATTCGACGGCCACAGGCCCAAGACCAAGGCGAGGTAGGTTTTACCGGTCTCCCGGTCTCGGAATTGGTCCTGCACCCGCTTGAGCGCGGTGCGTTTTTTGGCCACCAGCAACACGCCTGAGGTTTCCCGGTCGAGGCGATGCACCAACTCCAGATTGGCGCACGACGGACGACTCTGCCGCAATTGCTCAATCACCCCAAAACTCACCCCACTGCCGCCGTGCACCGCCACGCCGGCGGGTTTGTCCAAGGCGATGAGGTTGTCGTCCTCCCACAACACATGGAAATCGCGAGCCGGTGCGGGAGGGGCTTCACGCGCAGCCGCGGTGCGCACGGGAGGCAGGCGCACCACATCGCCCTCCTGCACCCGGTAATCGGCGCTGGTGCGACCTTTGTTCACCCGCACTTCCCCGGAACGGATGATGCGGTAGACATGCGTTTTGGGGACTCCCTTAAGGTGCCGTAGCAAAAAGTTGTCCAGCCGCTGCCCGATCGAATCGGCATCGACCACCAAAGTTTTGGCAGTGGGACTTGGCAAGGGGCTTGGAGCCCTTATAATGGTGTTCACCCGCGTAATGGTCTAAGTGCTTGATTTATCTCAGATTAGAGCACGAACCGCCAACGGGGTAAAAGTCGGTGCCCCTTTTGGGGGGTTGCGCGCAGACCCCATCCCCATGTGATGGCGTGGCCCGCCGCTCCAAAAGTTGATCGAGCACCTGGGAAACACTGAAACGGAATACCTCAAGTCGGCAGGTTCCTCCTGGAACCTGTCTTCTGGATCACAGCGAGCAGCAACCATGCGTCATTTGCCGTTAGGCCTCGCCCCCATCCACGCGCCCCACCTGCGTCGCCGGCGTTGATACGCCCTGCGATCGTTCAGGCTACAGCGGCAATTCCCTTCGTTTTCCAGTTCTCGTTTCGGCACCTTTGGCCCGCATGGGCTTGTGTTTGTAACAGAGAAGGAACGCATCATGAAACGGATGCTAATCAATGCCACCCAAGCGGAAGAACGCCGCCTGGCGGTGGTGGACGGGCAAAAACTGCTCGACTATGAAATCGAAATCGAAGGACGTGAACAGCGCAAAGGCAACATCTACAAGGCCGTGGTCACGCGGGTGGAGCCCTCCCTCGAAGCCTGTTTTGTGGATTACGGCGAAGACCGTCACGGCTTTTTGCCATTCAAGGAAATCTCCAAGCAATATTTCACCCCCGGGGTGTCGGTTAGCCAAGCCCGCATCCATGATGTCATCAAAGAAGGGCAAGAACTCCTGGTCCAGGTGGAGAAGGAAGAGCGTGGCAACAAAGGGGCCGCCCTCACGACCTTTGTGAGCT
>VEQC01000310.1 GCA_018883455.1 Limnohabitans sp.
CCTCCATGGGGGGTGGGGTGGGGGCGCACGCTGACTTCCTCGCTGCTGACGCGCCAGAGGCGGCCCTCCGCGCCGCGCACGCACAGCGCGCCGTCAGCGTCCACACCTTCGCCCAGACCCTCGCGCCCATCGCTCAGGCGCAGCACCTCACCCTGCAACGCGTCGCGGGCATGGTAGCGCGCGCGCAGAGGGGCAAAGCCGGTGCGGGCAAAGGCCTGTACCGCGCGCAGCAAGGGGGGCGCGAGTTGCAACAAGAGCGGACCGGCCTCGGCCTGTGTCGCCCAATCGCGCACGCCCGCCGCGGGCATGGACAGGTCCGTGTGCACGGGTGCTCGCACATTCAAGCCAACCCCGATGACCACATAACGCCCCTCGACCTCAGGACGGCCCGGGACATTGGCGGTTTCAATCAGAATGCCGGCGAGCTTGCGCCAACCCTCCGGCGTGCGACGCCAGAGGTCATTGGGCCATTTGAGGGCGAGTTGGTGCGCCCCTGTCGGGTCGAGGGCTTCCACCAGCGCCAAGCCCACCGCCAAGGAAAGCCCTTCCCAGCGCACAGGGGCGAGCATCAGGCCCAAAGAAAACATCAGGGCATCGCCCGGGGCGGCTTGCCAAGGACGGCCTCGGCGGCCACGACCGGCGCTTTGGTAGGCCGTCACCAGCAAAACGGGGTCGGCCTGCCCCTGGCGCGCTCGGCGCATGAGGGCCTCATTGCTGGAATCAATTTCCGCCACCGCCTCCACCGTGAGTCCGGGCTCTTGGGCGCTCAAATCGCGCCAAAGGGCTTCTACCGGCCAAGGCAGGGGGGTAACGGCGGGGCTCATGGGCGGCGTTTGGCGCGGCGCGCGCGCTTTGCGGGCGCGGCGGGGGGCAAGGTTTGACTGCTGCTGAGCAAGGTGCCGCGGCATTTCTTGCTGCCACACCAGCAGGGGTATTCGGCCTTGAGCGCCGGCGTGAGTGGCGCGTCAATCACCAGTCCGTAGTCGTAATTCAGCTCTTCCCCCGCGCGAATGGCGCGGCGGGACTTGATGAAAATGCGCCCATCGACTTCATCGGGCTCGCAGTTAGGGCTGCAAGAATGGTTGATCCAGCGTGAGCTGTTGCCGCCGTAGAGGGCGTCAATCACGTGGTCTTCGTCAATGTGGAAATAAAAGGTGTGGTTGGGGTCGTTTGGGTCGTGCGGGTGGCGGCGCAGCGCCTCTTTCCAGGTGATCACCTCGCCCACGTATTCAATGAGCACCTCCCCTTTGGGGATGTCGACCAGGGCGAAGACGCCCTTGCCGTGAACGCCGGAGCGGCGGGTTTGCAGCCGGCGGCCGGACGAAATGGAAATGGGGGATTTGCGGGACACGGAAAAAACCTGTTACCTTAAATACATGCACGTGTGCGCGCGTGCGTGCGTGCGCGTGCGCGCGCGAGAAGGCCGATTGTAGTGGGGACATTGGCCAGTCCCCCAAACCCAAGGAATTGCCGTCATGGCCAAAACCCTGATCATTGCCGAGAAGCCCTCTGTCGCCCAGGACATCGTGCGTGCCCTCACGCCGGTGGCGGGCAAATTCGACAAGCACGACGAGTACTTCGAGAACGAGCGTTACGTGATCTCCAGCGCCGTGGGCCATTTGGTGGAAATCCAAGCCCCAGAGGAATACGACGTCAAGCGCGGCAAGTGGAGCTTTGCCAATTTGCCGGTCATCCCGCCGCACTTTGACCTCAAGCCCGTGGACAAGACCAAAACCCGCCTCAATGCGGTGGTCAAACTCGTCAAGCGCAAGGATGTGACCGCGCTCATCAACGCGTGCGACGCGGGGCGCGAAGGGGAATTGATTTTTAACCTCATCGCCCAGTACGCCGGCGGCAAGAAGTCCATTGACAAGCCAGTGCAGCGCTTGTGGTTGCAGTCCATGACGCCGCAGGCCATCCGCGATGGCTTTGCGCAACTGCGCAGCGCCAAACAAATGC
>VEQC01000311.1 GCA_018883455.1 Limnohabitans sp.
TTACAGCGAGGAGCGCGTGGGCGCGGCGCGCGAGATCATTGACGAAGCGGGCAAGAGCACGCGCTTCATGACGCCGCCCAAAGGGGGGTTTTCGCTGCTGCGCGACGCCGTGCTCTCGCTCTCGCTCTCGCAAGCCTTCGTGCGACCGCTCTACCACTGGCGCACCTCTCGCCCACACGCCTACTTGCATTCTGCCCTCAACGCGACGGGTGACGACGACGCGCTCTTTACCGAGGGTCCAGGGCATGGCGCCCCCCCGCAGAATGTGCGCTTGGGACCGGATGCATTTTTGCTGGACCACTTGGGCGGTGGTTTCGATCTGTTGTATTTCACGACACAAGAGGCGATTCCCCTGGCCCTTCAAGAGACCCTTGCGCGCTGGCGTGAAAAGGGCTTCCCCCTGCGCGTCATCGCGATTGGCTCGGCGACGCCGGTGGCGGGGGCCGACCTCACGCTGGCCGATGCGCAGGGCCGTTGCCGCCAACGCTGGGGCATTCGCGCCAGCGGCGGGGCTTATTTGCTGCGCCCGGATCAACACGTTTGCGCCCGCTGGCTCAACCTAGACGCGCAGCGCCTGGGCGATGCCTTGCGTCACGCCTTGCCCCAATGAGGACCGCCATGTCAGACACTCCCACGCCCAACCTGCCCATCGAACAACTGGAACGGGTGTATGACGCGTTGGCGCAAGCCATCGACACCGCGGGCGAGGACCGCCGCCAGCTTTTTTTAGTCAAGCTCGCCTTACTCAACGCCAACGCACTGGGCAGTGCGGATGTGTTCGAGACGCATCTGGACATCGCCCTGCGGGATTTGTAGGACCCCCGCCATGCGCTCGACCATGCAAGCGGTTTACCTCAGCGGGCACGGGGGCAACGAGGTGGTGCACGCCGGGCCTCGGCCTCTCCCGCAAGCGGGGCCGGGTGAGGTGCTGCTGCGCATGCGCGCGGCAACACTGAACCAAGTGGACCTCTACATGCGCAACAGCGGCGCGGGCATTACCCACACCTTGCCGCAAATCATGGGCATTGATGGCTGCGGTGTGGTGGTCACAGCCCCCCCGGATTCCAACCTAAAACCGGGCGAGCGCGTGGTGGTACATGCCGGCATCGGCTGTGGGGTGTGCGAGTTTTGCCAGCGCGGTGACGATGTGTTGTGCCTGCGCATGTCGTTGGTGGGTGAGCACCGCGATGGCACTTGGGCTGAGTTCTTGGCCTTACCCGCGCGTAACGCGATTGCCGCGCCGGACTACTTGAGCGACCTCGAAGCAGCCGCGCTGGGCGTGACCCACCTGACCGCTTGGCGCATGTTGCACACCCAAGCCCGTTTGCGTGCGGGCGAGACGGTGCTCATCACTGGCATTGGCGGTGGGGTGTCACTCGCGGGCCTACAGCTGGCCAAGGCCATGGGCGCACGGGTGTTGGTGACCTCACGGCATGCGGACAAACTCGCCCGCGCCAAGACCATGGGGGCGGACGTCGGGATTGACTCCTCCAGCGAGGATGTGGCGCGCGCGGCCTTGGCCGCCACGCAAGGGCGCGGAGTGGATGTGGTGTTTGAGAACATTGGTGGCCCGGCTTGGGGCTGGGCGCTCAAGTCGCTCGTGCGCGGTGGCCGTGTGGTGACGTGTGGCGCAACGGCAGGTGATCAGCCCGGCGCGGATTTACGCCGTATCTTCATCCGCCAATTGCAGGTGTATGGCTCGACCTTGGGGAACTTGCAAGAGATGCACGCGCTACTGGACTTTTGCCAACGCCACCGCATCCGCCCCGTCTTCGACAAGGTCTATCCGCTCGCGCAAGCACACGCCGCGCTCGACCTGCTGGCCTCGGGCGCGCAGTTTGGCAAGATTGGCCTCTTGATCGCCGATTGAACTCACTCGGGTTCGATGCGGGCGTCGCGCACGACCTTGGCCCAGCGCGGGGTTTCGCTGCGAATGAGGGCGGCAAACTGCTCAGGGGT
>VEQC01000109.1 GCA_018883455.1 Limnohabitans sp.
CGCCCCGACGATGGCGATCCTCATGCCCGCAATCCCCCACAGGCGCCGCTCCTGCCGAGGAGCGGCGCATCCGCTGGGCCCTGGCCTACACCAGGCGGGCAGGCAAGGCCCATGCCTGTCTTCGGGGTCAGCGGGTGAACGTCCCCGCCAGCGCCAGGTCGGCCGGCGCCGACGAGGTGCCGAGCCAGACCTTGAACGTGCCCTGGGGAATCACCCAGCGCTTCTCGGCCTCGTTCCAGACCGACAGCGGGTGGTGGCTGGCCCCCGGATCGAGCGTGATCGCCGCCTCGCCCGAGGCGCCAGGTGCGAGGTCCAGGCGGGCGAAGCCGATCAGGCGCTTCGGCGGCTGCGGCAGGCCCGGGGCAGGCGGCAGGGTGACGTAGGCCTGGACCACCTGGGCCCCGGTGCGCCTGGGCTTGTTGCTCGGATGGATTCGGGTGCAAAGTTTCCTGGACGTGCAAAACGACGATCTGGACCGCCTGCGCCAGCAAAACTTTTGGCTGGCCTTGCTCTCCGTGCTCTCGGGTGCGGCCGTGCTCGGTCTCTTTGTGTGGCGCAGCTACCGCGTGGTGGTGCGGCGTGAACATTGGTTCACGCAGCGCTTGGACGAAGCCTCGCGCCAGCTTGTGCAGTCGGAGAAGCTCGCCGCCCTGGGCCAGCTCGCTGCGGGCGTCGCGCACGAGATCAACAACCCGATCGCCTACGTCGGCAACAACGTGCGCGCCCTCAAAACGTATCTGCACCACTACGATGCCCTGGTCCAAGCCCTCATGCACCAAGGCCGTTTGGGCGCACTCACGGCAGCGGACCTTGACGCGCTGGAAAAAACCCACAAGCTGAGTTTCATGCGCGCTGATGGCGAGCACATTTTTCAGGAGACCGAGGAGGGCCTCACGCGCATCGCCACCATCGTGCGGGATTTGCAAAACTTTGCCCGTGCCGATGTGCGCCAAGAGTTCGTGCGCACCGATTTGCGCCATTGCATCGAGCCCGCGCTCAACATCGCCCGCTCCACGAGCAAGCGCCGTGTGCAGTTTGACTGGGATTGGGAGCCTGTACCCGAGGTGCACTGCGTGCCCTCCCAAATCAACCAAGTGCTGCTCAATTTATTGGTCAATGCGGTGCAAGCCATTCCCCCTGAGCAGGAAGGGCAGGTATGGGTGCGTAACGGACAAGACAAAGACCAAGTGTGGATCACGGTGCGCGACAACGGCAGCGGCATGTCCCAGGCCACGCTCGCGCGCATCTTTGACCCCTTCTTCACCACCAAGCCGCAGGACGAGGGCACGGGACTCGGGCTCTCGGTCTCGCTGGGCATCGTGCAGCGCCACGGGGGTCGGCTCTCGGTCGAGAGCGCCCCAGGTGAGGGCACGACCTTCAAGTTAAGCCTGCCCATCGAGAGCGCGGCCGCAACAGGAGAAACCAGCCATGACGCCTTATGACGCCTCTGCCTACCGCGTCCTCTGTGTGGACGATGAGCCCAATATCCTCTCCGCATTGCGCCGCATGCTCGGCATGAACGGCTATCAGGTCACGGTGGCCGAGACGGGGACGGCCGCGCTCGAGTTGCTGGCGCGCGAGAGTTTTCATGCCCTCATCTGTGACATGCGCATGCCCCAGATGAACGGCGTTGAAGTGCTGGAGCAAGCCGTCAAAATCAGCCCACTCACCATGCGCCTCTTGCTCACCGGCGCGGCGGATCAGCACGACACGATTCAAGCCATCAACCGAGGGCAGATTTACCGCTTCCTCAGCAAACCTTGGAACGACGGCGAACTCCTCGCCGTCTTGCGCAGCGCCATCGAGATGGGGGAGGTGATTCGGGGTAAAGAGATGCGCTTGCGCGCGTCCTACGTGAGCGCCATCAAGGCCTTCTCCGGGGTGATGCAGTTGCGCATGCCCGCCCTGCTCGAGCACTCCAAGCGAGTGGCCAGCCTGAGCAAACGCACGGCGCGGGAGCTCGGGCTCGAGGCCACCCAGGTGCAGGAGATTTTTATTGCCGGGTTGCTGCACGACGTGGGCAAGGTGGGCTTGATTGACCGCATCTTGCACACCCCGTTTTTTGAATTGCCCCTGGGGGACGTCAAACTCTATAAAAAACACCCCGCCATGGGCGAGCTCTGTGTGGGCACCACGGATGAATTGCGCGGCGTGGCGCAAATCGTGCGCGCTCACCATGAGTACCACGATGGCTCGGGCTACCCCGATCGGCTCGCAGGCGAGGCCATTCCGATGGGCGCGCGCATTGTGAGCATTGCCGAGGCGTATGAGGAGTTGATCGGAGGCGACTATGCCGCCAAAAAATCCACCTCGGCGGAGGCGCTGCGGGTCATCCACAGCAACCGCGGCAAGATCTTTGACCCGGCGGTGACCGACGCGTTTTGCCGGGTGGTGAATCAGCCCTCGCGCGAGGGCTAGCCCTCGGCGACGCTGTTGCCCTCGTGCGCGTCTTCGGGCAGCATGAGTTGGCGCAGGCTCGATTCAGCCAGCGTACGCCGCTCCCCCGGGTGACTGCTGAGGGCTTGGAGAAAGGGGTGCATCATTTTTTTGCGCAAACCCCGCGAGAAGCTCTCCAACACCGCCTCGATGGGCTCGCCGCGTTCGAGTAAACGCTGCGCGCGTTGACATTCTTGGGCGTGCCAGCGCTCGCTCAAGGCGTGCACTTGCTGAATGAGGGGGACTTGCTGGCGTTGCGCGAGCCAGCGGTCAAACTGCGCCACCCCTTCGCCAATGATGGTTTCGGCTTGGGTGATGGCTTGCTGGCGTTGGTCCATGTTGCGCTGGACGATGTCGGCCAGGTCATCCACCGTGTAGAGGTAGACATCTTGCAAGGCGCGCACCTCGGGTTCGATATCGCGCGGCACGGCCAAATCAAGCATGAAGATGGGGCGGCGCCGACGCTGACGCAAGGCCGATTCCACCGCGCCCAACCCGATGAGGGGCAAGGTGCTGGCGGTGCAGCTGATCACAATGTCAAACTCGTGCAGGCGCTTGGGCAAATCGACCAAGGGCATGTGCTCGGCGCCGACGCGCTCGGCCAGGGCTTGCCGACGCGGTAAGGAGCGGTTGGCGATCATGAGCGAGCGGGGTTGGCGCGCGCTAAAGTGCACCGCGCAGAGCTCGATCATCTCGCCCGCGCCCACGAGCAAGACTCGGGTGTCCTCCAAGCGCTCAAACACCTGGCTCGAGAGTTTGACGGCGGCAGCGGCCATGCTGATGGCGTGCGCGCCAATCTCGGTGCTGCTGCGCACCCGCTTGGCCACGGCAAATGAGCGCTGAAACAGCTGGTTGAGGGTGGTGCCCAGCGTGCCCTGGGTTTCGGCGAGTTTGACCGCCGTTTTGAGTTGCCCCAAGATTTGCGATTCCCCCACCACCATGGAGTCCAGACCACTGGCCACCCGAAACGCGTGTTGCGCGGCGAGGTGGTTGTGCCAGGTGTAGACATGGGGCATCAGAGTGCTGGTATCGACAGCCCCAATTTGGCTCAGCCACTGTAGGGTGGACTGCGTGCGGTCCTGCTCCGCCGCGCAGTAAAGCTCGGTGCGGTTGCAAGTCGAGAGAATCGCGGCCTCGGCCGGCACGGCCAGCGCTTCGCGCAAACCGCGCAAAGCATCGCCAATGCGGGCGGCATCGAGCGCAAAACGCTCGCGCAAGTCGAGCGCGGCGCTGCGGTGGTTGAGTCCAATAGCCCAGACGTGCATCAGCTCTCCCGATTCCCGCCCAGCGGGTAAGGGGCCAGTTGGGGCCAGCGCTGGGCAATGGCGCGGCGAATGCCGTTGGCGTCGAGCCCATAGCGCGAGAGCAGGCGTGCGGGGTCGCCCTGATCGGTGAAGGTATCGGGTATGCCCAGCACGAGCACATCGCGCGGGCGGTGTTCGCGTTGCAGCCACTGCACCACAGCGGAGCCCGCCCCGCCCTCGATCGCCCCCTCTTCCAGGGTCACCCAGCGTGAATGGTTGGGCGCGAGGTGACGCAGCAAATACGTGTCGAGCGGTTTGACCCAGCGCATATTGACCACGGTGGCGTCCATGCCCTCGGCCACTTTCAGCGCCTCGTAGAGCAAGGGGCCAAAGGCGAGCATCAGGAGACCGCTCTTGCCCAAACGACGTATTTCCCCGCGACCGATTTCTTCGCTCAGGTGTTGCGGGTCGCCGAGCTCACTGGGCGTGTGGGGCGCGGGGCCTTGGCCGCGCGGGTAGCGCACCGCCACAGGGTGATCCTGCGCGTAGCCCACGCTCAGCAGCTCACGGCACTCGTTGGCGTCGGCTGGCGTGGCAATGCCCATGTGGGGAATGCAGCGCAAGTAGGGAATGTCAAACACCCCCGCGTGGGTGGCGCCATCGGCACCCACCAAGCCGGCGCGGTCGATGGCAAAGAGCACGGGGAGGTTTTGCAGCGCCACGTCGTGCACGAGTTGGTCGTAGGCCCGTTGCAAGAACGTGGAGTAAATGGCCACCACCGGCTTCATGCCCTCGCAGGCGAGACCGGCGGCGAAAGTCACGGCGTGTTGTTCGGCAATGCCGACATCGGCGTAGCGGCTGGGGAACTTCTGGCTGAACTCGACCAAACCTGAACCTTCGCGCATGGCGGGGGTGATGCCCACCAAACGGGGATCACGCGCGGCCATGTCACAAATCCAGCGGCCAAACACCTGGGTGTAAGTGGGTGGGCCGCTGCTGCTGCCCGAGCTCGCCAGGCCCACTTTGGGATCAAACTTGCCTGGGCCATGGTAGGCGATGGGGTCGGCCTCGGCCTGGGGGTAGCCCTTGCCCTTTTGCGTGACCACGTGGAGCAACTGCGGCCCGCGGGCCTCGCGCAAGTCGCGCAGACGCGTCACCAAGGCATTCAAATCGTGCCCATCGATGGGCCCGTGGTAGGCAAAGCCCAGTTTGGCAAACAAGGTGTCGGGGGCTGACCAGCCTTGGGCCTCTTGTTGCTGACGCTGTGCCACTTCAAAGAACGGGGTCTCGGCCATGGGTTTGCCGGTCCGTGCCGCGGAGGCGGGGGCGTAGTAGCGCCCGCGCATGAGGCTAGTGAGATAGTCGCTGAGTTCGCCCACCGGGGGGCTGATCGACATGTGGTTGTCGTTGAGGATGACGAGCAGATCGCAGCCGCTCGCCGCAGCATTGTTCATGGCCTCAAACGCCATGCCCGCGCTCAGCGCCCCGTCACCAATGACGGCCACGACGCGGCGGCGTTCGCCCTTGAGTTGGGCGGCCTTGGCCATTCCAAGCGCCGCCGAGATACTGGTGGAGGAATGCGCCGTGCCAAATGCGTCGTACTCGCTCTCCTCCCGCCGCGGAAAGCCGCTAATCCCCCCTTGTTGGCGCAGACTGCCCATGCGGTCGGCCCGGCCGGTGAGGATTTTGTGGGGATACGCTTGGTGGCCCACGTCCCAGATCAGCCGGTCATGGGGGGTTTCATAGACATGGTGCAGGGCCACGGCCAGCTCGACAGTGCCCAGGTTGGCACTCTGGTGCCCCCCGGTTTGGGACACCGACTGCAGCACAAAGGCGCGCAGGGACTTCGCCACCGCCTCTAAATCAGGGAGGGTGCGATGGCGCAAGGCCGCGGGATCGGTGATGTGTTCGAGCAGGTCTTCCATAGGACGACTCCGGGAAGGGAGAGTCAAGCCAATATAGCCGGACTTCACGAATCCGTCAATTCAGGTTGACACTTTCAAATGTAAGTAGCAATAATAGTGCAAAATCAACCTATCCCTGATGCTCGCGCCCTCCCCTGTCCCGGCCCCGCACCGCAATCTGTGCACCGATTGCGGGCTTTCGCGCACGGCCGAGCCCAAGCGCTGCGCCCAGGCCTGTCAGTTCATTCAGCCCGACTACCCCCGCTTGGAGCGCCAGGTGCACGGCCGGGTGCGACACGATGAGGGTGACGAGCGCTTTTTTGGCCCCTACCAACAAATGTGGCAAGCCTGGATGCGCGAGCCCGACCCCGGGGCCCAGTGGAGCGGCATCACCACCCGGGTGGCCGAGCAGTTGCTCGCCCAGGGTTTGGTGGACGCGGTCATCGCCATCGAGGCCTCCCCCGAGGACCGCTGGGCACCCCGCGCCTGTGTGGTGACCGACCCTGCCGACATGGCACGCTGCCGCGGCATGCGCATGGGCTACGCCCCCTTGCTGGCAGAAATCGAACCGGCCTTGGAGGCCGGCCACAAACGCTTGGCCGTCATCGGCATTCCCTGCCAGATCTACCCACTGCGCGTGCTTGAAGCCCAGTGGCGGCGCACCCACGGGCTGGAAGCCCTCTATGTGATTGGCATCCCGTGCTCGGACAACACCACCACCGAGAACTTCCACACGTTCCTGCGCCTGCTCTCGCCCCACCCCGAGCGCATTGACTATTTGGAGTTTCGCAGCGACTACAAAGTTGAAGTGCGCGAGCAGGGGCAAGGCACGCGGCTGATTCCGTTTCTCAACCTGCCGCTGTCGGACTTGCCGCGGGACTTCTTCCCCCTCACCTGCCGCACGTGCGTGGATTACACCAATTCGCTCGCCGACCTCACCGTGGGCTACATGGCGGGGCGCGGCGAACAATGGGTGCTGGTGCGCAACGCGCGCGGCGCGCAAATGCTCAGCCTCTTAGGCGACTCCGTGCGGTTGCAAGCCCCTAAGAGCGCGGGCCAACGCCAAGGTGCGGTGCGAGGCTTCATGGCCAACACCGAGCGCGCAGCCGGCGGTCTGCCGCTGCGGCGCACGCCAGGTTGGCTGCGCCCCCTGGTGAACTGGCTCATGCCCCGCGTGGGCCCCCGCGGCCTGGAGTTCGCCCGTGCGCGCGTGGAGATGAAAGCCATCGAGAGCGTGTTGCACTTGCAGCGCGAGAAACCTGCGCGCATCCTGCACATGGTGCCCGCCCATGTCTGGGCGCTCACCCGTCCCTACGGGTTGGAAGCGCCCCCCTCTTCCCCCGGGTCGACCGACCCCCTTGATACGGAGCCTGCATGGCCTTGACTTTTCCTTTCGCAGCCATCGTCGGCCAGGATGAAATGACCCTGGCGATTCAACTCGTGGCGATTGACCCGAGCATTGGTGGCCTTTTGGTGCTGGGCGATCGTGGCACCGGTAAATCCACCGCCGTGC
Organism: Limnohabitans sp.; assembly: GCA_018883455.1. Classification (GTDB taxonomy): domain Bacteria; phylum Pseudomonadota; class Gammaproteobacteria; order Burkholderiales; family Burkholderiaceae_C; genus Limnohabitans. The sequence continues at coordinate 7,098 of VEQC01000109.1, forward strand.
GCGCTCTTGCCGATCTGCTGCCGCCCCTCAAAGTGGTGCGCGACTGCCCCTATGGTTGTGATCCCGCCTCGGCCACGGCTGGTACCACTTGCCCGAGCTGCCAGCGCACGCGCAGGAAAGCCACCGACACCCGCCCAGTGCCGGTGGTGGACTTGCCCCTGGGTGCCACCGAAGACCGTGTGGTGGGCGCCTTGGACCTCGAGCTCGCGCTCTCCAAAGGCGTCAAAGCCTTCTCCCCCGGCCTACTGGCCAAGGCGCATCGAGGCTTTCTCTATATTGATGAAGTCAACCTGCTCGACGACCACTTGGTGGACCTCTTGATTGACGTGGCCGCTTCGGGCGAGAACCTCGTGGAGCGCGAGGGCCTGAGCCTGCGCCATCCGGCCAAGTTTGTGCTCATTGGCAGCGGCAACCCCGAAGAGGGTGAGCTGCGTCCGCAGCTGCTCGACCGCTTTGGCCTCTCGGTGGATGTCAAAACCCCACAAGACCTGGACTTGCGCATGCAAGTCATCTTGCGCCGCGATGCGTTTGAGCGCGACCCCGAAGGCTTTCGCGCCGAGTGGCAAGCGCAAAACGAGCAACTGCAAAAAAAGGTGCTCAAGGCGCGCAAACGCATTGCCGAGGTGCAAACCGATCACGACACACTGCGCCTGTGCGCCACGCTTTGCCAAAAACTCGGCACCGATGGCTTGCGCGCCGAGCTCACCTTGCTGCGCGCAAGCCGCGCCTTCGCGGCCCTCGCGGGCGCACGCAGCGTCAACGCCACGCACCTGCGCGCCATCGCCGTGATGGCCTTGCGCCATCGCTTGCGCCGCGACCCATTGGACGACATTGACTCGGGCCTGCGCGTGCAACGCGTCCTCGATGAGGTGTTCGGTGCATGAACACCCCCGCCGCCGAGGCTGACCACGCCACCCAAGCTTGGCAAGATGCCCTCTGGGCCTTGCAAGTGTTGCAGGTGGACGGGGCGAACCTGGGGGGCGCTTGGGTGCGCGCACGCCACGGCCCGGTGCGCGAAGCCTGGTTGGCGGCCTGCCAAAGCGCCGCACCGCGCCTCCAGCGCGTACCCATCAGCGCCGACGATGGCGCCTTGCTCGGCAGCTTAGATTTAAGCGCCACCCTGCAAAGCGGGCACTTGCAGTGGCAACGAGGCCTGCTTGCCCAAGCCGATGGGGCCTGGCTCGTGCTGCCCATGGCTGAGCGCGCGCCGCGCGGCCTCCTTGCTCGCCTCACCCAAACAATGGACCAAGGCCACGTGCAAGACGGCCAGGGTCAACGCTTGTCCAGCCGCTTCACCCTTCTGGCCATGGACGAGGCCGACCCCGAAGACACACCCCTGCATGAGAGCCT
>VEQC01000110.1 GCA_018883455.1 Limnohabitans sp.
CCGCGAGGTGGTTCGCGCCTTGCAGCCCATCGTGGATGTGGGGCTCGACTATGTGCGTCTGGGTCAGCCGGTGCCCACCTTGAGCGGAGGCGAGGCGCAGCGCCTCAAGCTCGCGGGCCACTTGGCCGAGGCGAGTAAAGGACGCAGCGTGAGCCGCCAGTCGCTCGCGCGCAAAGGCACCCTCTTCCTGTTTGACGAACCCACCACGGGGTTGCATTTTGATGACATCGCCAAGCTGATGAAAGCCATGCGGCGATTGCTGGACGAAGGGCACTCCCTCATTGTCATTGAGCACAACCTCGATGTCATGCGTGCGAGCGATTGGCTCATCGACCTTGGCCCCGAAGGTGGTGATGCGGGTGGGCAGTTGGTGGTCGAGGGTCCCCCCGAGAGCGTCATGCGCCACACCGAGTCCCACACGGCCGCCGCTTTGCGTGCTTACGCCCAAACGCTGGAGGCAAGCCAGCCGCTTCAAGTTCAGGAGCCGCGCCCGACGGCGGGGAAAAAGCCGGCCCGCGACGAGGCCATTCAAATTGTCCACGCGCGTGAGCACAACCTGAAAAACCTGAGTGTGGACATCCCGCGCGGTAAATTCAACGTGATCACCGGCGTGAGTGGCTCGGGCAAGTCCACGCTGGCGTTTGACATCCTCTTCAACGAGGGCCAGCGCCGTTATCTCGAGAGCCTCAACGCCTACGCACGCAGCATTGTCCAACCCGCGGGGCGACCGGAGGTGGACGCGGTCTATGGCATTCCACCCACCGTTGCCATCGAGCAGCGGCTCTCCCGCGGCGGGCGTAAATCCACCGTCGGCACGACCACCGAGGTCTGGCATTTCCTGCGCCTTTTGTTCGTCAAGTTGGGAACCCAGCATTGTGTGCACGATGGCGCTGCGGTCGAGCCCCAGACCGCCGATCGCATCCTGGCGCAACTCATGAAGCGCTACAAGGGCCAGCACATTGGCTTGCTCGCCCCTCTGGTCGTCGCCCGCAAAGGGGTCTACACCGAGTTGGCCGAATGGGCTCGTCCGCGGGGTTACCCCTTCCTGCGCGTGGACGGCGAATTCCTACCCACCCAGGGCTTTCCCCGCATCGACCGCTTCAAGGAACACACCATCGAGCTGCCGGTGTGCGACGTGCAAGTCCAAGCCTCGCGTGAGGCCGAGCTGCGCGCAGGCTTGCAGAAAGCGCTGGAGTACGGCAAAGGCGTGTTGCACGTGCTCGCCGGCCTTGATGGCTTGCAGGAAGCCATGCTGCGCGGTACCTCCACGGCGCGTATCGGCTCGCTCGAAGTGTTTTCCACGCGTCGCGCCTGCCCCGTGTGCGCGACCTCCTACACGGAGCTCGACCCGCGACTCTTCTCCTACAACAGCAAGCAAGGTTGGTGTCCAGACTGCGTGGGCACAGGCGTCAAACTCACCAAAGAGCAGCGCAAGGCGCTGGACGACTCGGTGCAAGATGACAAAAGCCGCGGTCGAGAGCAGTCCTTTGCCGAACCTGAGGTGGAAGACCTCACCGACACCACGTGCCCGAGTTGCGCGGGCACGCGCCTCAACCCGACAGCGCGTGCCGTGCGGTTTGCGGGCCAGGGCATTGCCGACTTGGCTCGCCTGAGCGTGCGCGATTTGCGGCGCTGGTTTGATAGCTTGCAGCTGCAAGGCCGAGAAGCCGATATTGCCCGCGACTTGCTGCCCGAGATTCTCAGCCGCCTGCGTTTTTTGGAGCAGGTTGGCTTGGGCTACCTCACCCTCGATCGGGGAGCTCCCACGTTGAGTGGGGGTGAAGCGCAACGCATTCGGCTTGCAGCCCAACTGGGCAGCAATTTGCAAGGCGTGTGTTATGTGCTGGATGAGCCCACCATTGGCCTGCACGCACGCGACAATCAGATCCTGCTCGACGCCCTGCACCTGCTCAGCAGCAAGGGCAACACCTTGGTGGTCGTAGAGCACGATGAAGACACCATTCGCCGCGCCGATCACGTGATCGACATCGGTCCGAGCGCGGGCAAGCGCGGCGGCCAACTCATCGCCCAGGGTCGCATTGATGACCTCACGGCGCAGGCCGAGCACTCCCAAACCGGGCGCTACCTGCTGCACGCCATGCGCCATCCCTTGCAAGCGCGGCGGGCGGTCAACCGACAATCCGTGCCCGATTGGTTGCATTTGGGCGGCGCGGCCTTGCACAACCTGCGCGAGGTGTCGGTGGAGATTCCGCTGCGCCGCTTGGTGGCGGTGACCGGGGTGAGCGGCTCCGGAAAGAGCACCTTGGCGCGTGATGTATTGCTCGCCAATGTGGCTGCGGCAGTGTCGCAGCGCAGCACGGCGGCCGGACGCAAGGCGGACGAGGCGGGTAAAACGCCGGCCTGGATCGGTTGCAGCAGCTTGCGCGGCTACGCCGTGATCGACCGCGTGCTGGAAGTGGATCAGACCCCGATTGGCAAAACCCCACGCTCCTGTCCGGCCACCTATATTGGGTTTTGGGACACCATTCGCAAACTCTTTGCCGAAACCCTGGAAGCCAAGGCGCGCGGTTATGGGCCGGGGCGTTTTAGTTTCAATACCGGCGAAGGCCGTTGTCCCGGCTGCGAAGGCCAAGGGATGCGGACCATCGAGATGAGCTTCCTCCCCGACGTGAAGGTCTTGTGTGAAACCTGCAAAGGCGCGCGTTTCAATCCCGAGACCTTGAGTGTGAGCTGGCGCGGGAAAAACATTGGCGACGTCTTGCAAATGGAAGTTGACGAGGCTGTGGCGTTCTTCGCCAGCATGCCCTCGATTGCACACCCTCTGCAATTGTTGAGTGATGTGGGCTTGGGTTACCTGACCTTGGGCCAGCCATCACCCACCTTGAGCGGCGGCGAAGCGCAGCGCATCAAACTCGTGACCGAACTCAGCAAGGTTCGTGACGATGTGGGACGACGCGGCCAAAAGGCCCCCCACACCCTCTATGTGCTCGACGAGCCCACCGTTGGCCTGCACATGGCCGACGTCGATAAACTCATTCGTGTGCTGCATCGCTTGGTCGACGCCGGGCACAGCGTGGTGGTGATCGAGCACGACCTGGACGTGATCGCCGAAGCCGACTGGATCATCGACCTTGGTCCTGACGGCGGCGATGCCGGCGGCCAAATCGTGGCCGCCAACACCCCCGAAGCCGTCGTCCGCGCGGGTACCCCAACCGGCAAGGCTTTGGCTCCCGTCTTGGCGCGGGGGTGATGGGGTGGGCGCAAACGCCATGAACGATCACGCCCTGCGATTTCGGTTAACTGGCGGCGCCGCTCAATAGACCAGCATGTCCACCAATGCCATGCGATAGCGCCAAACGGCGAGGGTTTCAGGATCCCAGGTGCTTCGGGGTTTTTGGAGAAACCAGTGGGTCTGCCGAAGTCTGGGGATGACGGTGGTGAGATAGCTTGGGGGGGTGATCCGCGCTAAGCCGATGCCAACCGCTAAAGCGGCCGTGTTGCGCTGAGTCATCACGACAAACTCAGCGGGGCGCAGCATCGACATTAAGCGAGTAATGCGGGCGGTTTTGACACCATTGCAACGCAATGCACGCATGACCTCGTCTGCCTCGTTTGGCGTGAGTGGGACCCCGAGTCGTCCATCGGAGAGCCGGTTGAGTTGTGCGGATTGATGGGCATTCGGATGCTGCAGTAGCGCGTCGTACCCATCAGCGGCCCGTTGCATATTGCCAAACAAACGCCAGTCCAGCGGATCAACGGCGGCGTCGCGACTGGCGCGAGATCCACCAATCGCCAGACGGTCGTTGAGATTTTCAATTGCCGTGAATTGGTGGTTGGCTTTGAGCAGAATATCCTGAGTTGCATGCAGGATTTGGATGCGCTCCGCCAGCTCTTCCGGCGTTTGACGCAGTAGCTCCAAGTATTGTGGCCATCTCAGGTTCAGCAGCCATCCGCTTTCCACGGCGGATAGTTTTTCGCGCATGGCTTGGCGCCGCACGAGGGACGCATCCCCTTTCGCTTTTTGTGCCGCGTTGAATTCTGCGCGGTACTTCTTCAACAAGGGGTGGTCTGCTGAGAGCCTGAGGCCTTCGTAGGCGGCGGATTGGTCGATCCAGCGCGCAACAATTTGTGAGCCGGAATGAATCGGCTCGGATAAGGTCAAGGGATTTGTGTCCACAGCGGATTCCAGAACGGCTTTGGTTTGGGGCATGTTTACCTCCTCTTGGCCAATAAATAAAAACAGGGAAGATTCAATGTTTCCTGTCCAATTCCCAGTGCCGCCCAAACCCCCTGGGGTGAGGTTGGAGCTACCGATGATTGCGGCAGACCAGTGACGCCCCAGCAGGTAATATTCCTTTGGGTGAAACACTTGCGGGGGTTGCGGTTGAACTACTTGGCAAGGGACCCCGCAGCGGAGCAATTCTTCGATCGTGGCAGGGTGGGTGTGGTGAAAGCTCATCCCGAACCGCAAGGTGCGAATTCGGGAAGGGTGGTTTTGTAAGGTCGGGATTAAGCGGTTAGGGCGTACCCAAGCCACGTTCACCGAGACGCCTTTGGGTTTTGATAAAGGAATCAGCTCTTGCAAGAGGGCAAGAGTGGTCGGTCCGTCGACAAGGATGACGCGCATGTGGCCTCGGTTAGGTTTGCAGATCGGATGGCCTGCAAACGACCCAGGCACTAGGGAGTTGAATTTACATCATGCCGGGGGTGCGGTCAATGTAAAGAGCATTTGCATAAAACACTTGGAAAGCCCCCGCATCGTATGGGGCAAGGCGATGCGGAGGGGGCGCTTAGCCCGCGCTACCCAAGCTCAGCCCAGCGTGCTCGCGCAGGGGGTGGAAATGGATCTTGGGGAAGCGTTCCTGCGCCAGTCTCACGTCGTAGGGTGAGGTGCACAGGTAGGCGAGGGTGTCGGCCGCGTCGAGGGCGAGACGCTGGGGGTAGGCGTTGGTGAACTCGCGCAGTTCGGCGGGGGTGTCGGCGGTGATTCAGCGAGCGCCGGTGTATTGGCAGGATTCGAGGCGTACGTCGCAGTCGTATTCGGTCTTGAGGCGGTGTTGCACCACTTCGAATTGCAGTTGGCCCACGGCACCAAGAAGCATGGGCCCCCCCACTTCGGGGCGGAAGACTTGGATCGCCCCTTCCTCGCCAAGCTGCTCCAGGCCTTGTTGGAGTTGTTTGGTGCGCAAGGGGTTCTTCAAAATGACGGTCATGAAGAGTTCTGGCGCAAAGAATGGCAGGCCTGTGAACTGCAAGTTGGCCCCATCGGTGATGGTGTCGCCCAATTGCACGCCTCCGTGGGTGGTAAAGCCAATGATGTCGCCCGCATAAGCCTCATCCACCGCTTCGCGGCGCTGACTCAGGAAGGTCACCACGCTGGTGGGGCGTAGCTCCTTGCCCGTGCGCTGCACTTTGAGTTTCATGCCGGGGGTGTATTTGCCCGAGGCCATGCGCACGAAGGCAATGCGGTCGCGGTGGTTGGCATCCATGTTGGCTTGCACCTTGAAGACCACGCCGGAGAACGCGGCGTCGTCGGGCTCAATGGTTTTCTCGACAGGCGCTTTGTTCACCATCAAGGCGCTCTTGCGCGGGCGCGGCGCTGGCGCCAGATCGACCAAAGCATCGAGCACTTCCATCACGCCAAAGTTGTTCACGCCTGAGCCGAAGAATACGGGGGTTTGTTTGCCCGCCAGGAAGGCCTCGTGGTCAAACGCGGGAGACGCACCGGTGGCGAGTTCCATGCTCTCCATGGCGGTTTCCCATTCAGCGCCAAAGCGCTCGGCCAGCCGACCCGATTCGCTCAGGGCAATCGTTTCAAAGTCTTGTGGCCGGCGCTCGCTGCCCGACTCGAAGACCGTCATGGCCTGTGTCCGCAAGTTGATGATGCCGCCAAAACGTTTGCCTTGGCCAACAGGCCAAGTCATGGGCACGCAGGGCATGCCCAGCTCGCGCTCGACTTCGTCGAGGATGTCGAGCGGGTCGCGCACTTCGCGGTCCATTTTGTTGACGAAGGTGATGATCGGGGTGTCCCGCTGACGGCAAACTTCGATGAGACGGCGAGTCTGTGCCTCCACGCCGTTGGCCGCGTCAATCACCATGAGCGCCGAGTCGACCGCCGTGAGCACCCGATAGGTGTCCTCGGAGAAGTCTTTGTGACCGGGGGTGTCGAGCAGGTTGATGACGTGGTCGCGGTAGAGCATTTGCATGACCGAACTGGCCACGGAGATGCCGCGCTGTTTCTCGATCTCCATCCAATCGCTGGTGGCATGGCGCGAGGCCTTGCGGGCCTTGACGCTGCCGGCAATCTGGATCGCACCGGAAAACAACAAGAGTTTTTCGGTCAGCGTGGTCTTACCCGCGTCGGGGTGGGAGATGATGGCGAAAGTCCGGCGGCGCCGGGTCTCGTGGGCGTAGGTCACAAAGCGTCCTGACAACAGGGAAAAGGGCCGGGGGGACCCGGCCACGCGGGGGCGTGGGAACCCCCGTAAAACCCCGGTATTTTAAGGGTAGGGCCGGGCCGGGCGAGCCGCTTGGGCGCGATTGCTTATAATGGGAGCCATCCGAGGAGCGTTGCAGCGCCGATCAGGCGTGAGGCTCGGATCCCCTCTTCGCAACGACGCTCATCCACTGGTGGCAGTGCGGTGAGCGGGCCTTTATCCCTTGCTGTGCACCCCGGTGGCCTGTTGCCACTCACGGAGATTTGCACATGAATGCACCACTGAAAACCACGTTGCCCACCGATTGCGTGATTGCCGATATCGGCCTAGCCGATTGGGGCCGCAAGGAAATCGCGATTGCCGAAACCGAAATGCCTGGCCTCATGGCCATTCGCGAGGAATATGCCGCCAAACAACCCCTCAAAGGGGCTCGGATCACCGGTTCTTTGCACATGACCATCCAGACGGCGGTGCTGATCGAGACCCTGCAAGCCCTCGGGGCCGATGTGCGTTGGGCGTCCTGCAACATTTTCTCGACCCAGGACCATGCGGCCGCAGCCATCGCCGCACGCGGCACGCCGGTTTTCGCCATCAAGGGCGAAACCCTGGCCGAGTATTGGGATTACACCCATCGCATTTTTGAGTTCGGCCCCAAAGGCTCCGACGCAGAAGGCCCGAACATGATTTTGGATGACGGCGGCGATGCCACCTTGCTCATGCATTTGGGCAAGAAAGCCGAGCGTGACGTGTCGGTGCTGGCCAACCCAGGCAGCGAAGAAGAGGTCTGCCTCTTCAATGCCATCAAGGCCAAATTGGCCGAAGACCCCTCCTGGTACAGCCGCAAGAGCGCCAAAATTTTGGGCGTGACCGAGGAGACGACCACGGGGGTGCATCGTTTGAAAGAGATGTCGGCCAAGGGCAGCCTGATGTTCCGCGCCATCAACGTGAACGACTCCGTGACCAAGAGCAAGTTCGACAACCTGTACGGCTGCCGCGAATCCTTGGTGGACGGCATCAAGCGCGCCACGGACGTCATGATCGCTGGCAAGATTGCCGTGGTGTGTGGCTACGGTGATGTGGGCAAGGGCAGCGCTCAGGCTCTGCGCGCACTCTCCGCCCAGGTTTGGGTGACCGAGATCGACCCCATCAACGCCTTGCAGGCGGCGATGGAGGGCTATCGTGTCGTCACGATGGACGATGCCTGCAGCCAGGCGGATATTTTTGTCACGGCCACGGGCAACAAGCACGTCATCACGCACACGCACATGCAAAAGATGAAGGACCAGGCCATTGTGTGCAACATCGGCCACTTCGACAACGAGATCGACATCGCCTCGGTGGAGCAGTACACCTGGGAGGAGATCAAGCCTCAGGTCGACCACATCATCTTCCCCGATGGCAAGCGCATCATCATGCTGGCCAAGGGCCGTTTGGTGAACCTCGGTTGTGCCACCGGCCACCCGAGCTTTGTGATGAGCTCGAGCTTTGCCAACCAGACCATCGCCCAGATTGAGCTTTTCTCCCATCCTGATAGCTACGATGTGGGCAAGGTCTATGTGCTGCCCAAGCACCTCGACGAGAAGGTCGCCCGCTTGCACCTCAAGAAGGTGGGCGCCAAGCTCACCGAACTCTCGGACGAGCAGGCCGAGTACATCGGCGTGCCCAAAAACGGGCCCTACAAGCCCGACGCTTATCGCTATTGATGGGGGTATGCGCGCCGATCAGTTGCTGGTGGAGCGCGGCGTGGCGGTCAGCCGCTCGCAAGCGCTTCGTCTGATCGCGCATGGCGTGAGCTGGCGTTCGGCGGGCGGGGCCTTCAAGCCCGTTCGCAAGGGTGGCGAGGAGTTGCCCGAGAACGCCGAGTTCCGGCTTGAGGACGACGCGGAGGCACGCTATGTCTCCCGCGGTGGCCTCAAGCTCGAAGCGGCCTTGCGCGCGAGTGGTTGGTCGGTACAGGATTGGCGCTGCCTCGATGTCGGACAGAGTACCGGCGGTTTCACCGACTGCTTGTTGCGCCAGGG
>VEQC01000111.1 GCA_018883455.1 Limnohabitans sp.
CGGCGGGTACCGGTCCCACCCCGCCGGTGAGTTCTTGGGCGGCGCAAACCGATGAGGCTTTGCTCGATGATCTGGCCCAGCGCACCTTCCGATTTTTTTGGGAGCACTACGACGCCAATACCGGCTTGGTGCCGGATCGTTGGCCAGGCAACCCAGAGCTTGCCAGCGTGGCGGCTCTGGGCTTTGCGCTCACGGCCTATGTGGTGGGGGTGGACCGCGCATGGGTCACGCGTGCCGAGGCCTTGCAGCGCAGCCTTCTGGCCGTGCGCTTCTTGCACGATGCACCGCAGGGCAGCGCGGCCACCGGCACGGCGGGCTACAAGGGGTTTTTCTACCACTACCTGAACATGAAAACGGGGGTGCGCTTTGACACGCAGGTGGAGCTCTCCAGCATTGACACCAGTTTGCTCTTGGCGGGCCTCATCTGCGTGCAGCAGTTTTTCGATGGCCGTGATGCCCTAGAGACCGAATTGCGCACCAAGGTGCAAACCCTGCACGAGCGCATCGATTGGCGTTGGATGCAACAGCGCTCGGGTTTGGTGTGCATGGGCTGGTTGCCCGGCAAAGGATTCCTGCCCTATGACTACCGGGGTTATGACGAAGCCATGTGGTTGGTGCTCCTCGCCATGGGCAGTCCAGTGCCCGCCCAGCGCATCAGTGCCGATTCTTGGCAGGGCTTCACCGCCACCTACGATTGGGGCGATTTCATGGGGCAAACCCATCTCACCGGGGCGCCTCTTTTTTGGCACCAATACTCCCAAATGTGGGTCGATTTTCGTGGCATCCGCGATGAATTCATGCGCGCCAAGGGCATCGATTATTTCGAGAACAGCCGCCGCGCCACGCTCGCGCAGCGCGCTTACGCCAAAGAAAACAAGGCCGGCTTCAACGGCTATGACGAGTTGTGCTGGGGTTTGACCGCCTGCGACGGGCCGGGCGTCATCCGGGGGCCTGATCACTTGGGCTGCACGCGTGATTTTTTTGACTACCGTGCGCGCGGCGCGGGACGCAAGGGAACCTTTGACGACGGCACGATTTCGCCCACCGCCGCGCTCTCGTCCATTGCCTTTGCCCCGCAAGCCGTCAAACCCACGCTGCGCGCGATGCTTGAGCGGCACGGCTCCGTCATTTACGGTGACTACGGTTTTTTCGACAGCTTCAACTTGAGCTATCGCGCATTTGGCTCAAGGCTGGTGGATGGCCGCGACGTCCCGGGTTGGGGCTGGGTGGCGAGCGATTACTTGGGCATCGACCAAGGCCCGATTCTGGGCATGATCGCCAATTACCGCAACGAGCTGATCTGGACGCTCATGAAAAAATCGCCCGATCTCCAGCGTGGGCTGCGCTTGGCGGGCTTTAGCGGCGGCTGGCTTTAAGCGGGGGGCTTCATGAGGCGTCGCCGCTGCTTGGGACTGCTCACTGCCGAGCTCACGGGCTTGGGTCTTGTGGCGAGTGCGTGTCGGGCGCCCGCGCGTGAGCGCAAAACCCTGCGCTTTTGGGCCTTGGGGCGCGAGGGCGAAGTCGCGCATGAGTTGCTCACCGATTTCAGGCATGAGAACCCCGAGTGCCAACTCAAGATCGAGCAATTCCCCTGGTCGGTGGGGCATGAAAAAATCCTCACCGCCGTGGCCGGCGACTCCGTGCCCGATGTCGCCCAGCTCGGTAACTCTTGGTTGGCCGAGATGGTGGCGTTGCGCGCCCTCACGCCCCTAGATGAGCCCCTGGCCCGATCCCCCATTCGCGCTGAGCAGTACTTTGAAGGCCTCTGGGCCACCCATGTGCTCTCCGAGACCCTGTACGGCCTGCCCTGGACGGTCGATACCCGATTGCTCTACTACCGCCGCGACTGGCTCCAACGCCTGGGTTACGAGAGCATGCCCACGCGGTGGGACGACTTTTTAGCGGTGTTGCGCAAAATCAAAACCAGCGGGCTGGCGGAGCACCCCATCTATCTGCCGCCCAACGAATACGAGCCTTTGCTGGTGTTGGCGCTGCAATACGCGAGCGAGCTCGTCACCCAAGAGGGCCGGGCCCAATTCAGTGGGCAAGACTTCCAGCAGGCCCTCGGGCGCTACCTGGCACTCTTTCACACGGGCTTGGCCTCCACCAAGGTGCACAGTCAACTCATCAACCTATGGCAAGACTTCGCGCAGGGGCGCTACGCCTGTTTCGTGTCGGGTCCCTGGGGCATGGGGGAATTGCGCCGGCGCTTGCCGCCCGCACAAATGGGCATTTGGGCTACCGCCCCCATGCCGGGCCCGAGCGGGGTGGGGGACTCCATGGTGGGTGGTTCCAGTCTCGTGATTTTTCGCCAGTGTCGCCACCCCGAGTTGGCTTGGAAGCTCATGGCGTACCTCTCACGCCCCGCCGTGCAAAAGCGTTTTTTCCATCTCACCGGCAATTTGCCGCCGGGGCCACAGGTCTGGAAGCAAACAGGATTGCATGAGGATTCCGCCGCCCGCGCGTTTCTCACCCAGCTCTACCACGTCAAAGCCACCCCGGCGGTGCCTCAGTGGGAACGCGTGGCCAATGAAATGCAAATCATGGCGGCGCGCCAAATCGAAGAAGCCCCCTCGGCCAGCCAGCTGGAGAAACGCCTGCGCGATTTCGACACCCACATCGACGCCATCTTGGAGAAATACCGCGCCGTGCGCGCGATGGGAGCGCCCGCATGAGCTCGTGGGGACGCCACAAAGTTTCTTGGGCAGCCTGGAGCATGGTGCTCCCCGCCTTGATCGTGCTCGCCGTGTTCTTTTTTGTGCCGGTGCTCGCGGCTTTCGTGCTGAGCTTTAGCGACTTTGATTTGTACGCGCTGGCCGATTGGCATCACTTGCGGTGGGTGGGCCTGTCCAACTACGTGGACTTGTTGCTGCGCCCGCTCTTTTGGAAGGCCCTGGCCAACACGCTTTACTTTGTTGTGCTCGGGGTACCGCTCTCCATCGTGGTGTCCTTGCTCGCGGCGCTGAGTTTGAATTCGCCGCTGCTGCGCTTCAAGGGCCTCTGGCGCACCCTGATGTTTGCGCCCGTGGTCACGACCTTGGTGGCTGTGGCGGTGGTTTGGAAATACTTCTTCCACTACGAGTACGGTGTGGTCAATCAATTCACCGCTTGGCTGGGCCTTGCCCCCATCGATTGGCTGGGCAACCCGCGCTGGTCCATGCTCACGATCGTGATTTTTGCCGCATGGAAAAATTTCGGCGTCAACATGGTCATCCTGCTCGCTGCACTGCAAGCGATTCCGGAGGATTTGTATGAGGCCGCGCGCATGGACGGCGCCGGCCTGTGGCGTCAGTTCATCCACATCACCATTCCCATGCTCGCCCCCAGCCTGTTGATGGTGAGCGTCCTCACCATGGCCGGCTATTTCCAGCTCTGTGCCGAGCCCTTCGTCATGACCCAGGGCGGGCACTTGCAGAGCACGGTGAGCGTGCTCTACCTCATGTACGACGAGGGCTTCAAATGGTGGAACTTAGGCCAGGCCTGCGCCGTGGCGGTGGTGCTCTTTGCCATCATTTTGGTGGCCACCCAGTCCTTGCGTCGCTTGGCGTTTGCCCAGGAGTCGGCATGAGCGCGCGCATCTGGCGCTTCTGGTGCGTCAACTTGGGTGTGGCGCTCGCGGCCTTGCTCACGCTCTCCCCGCTGCTGTGGATGCTGGGCATGTCCTTTGCCGAAACCGGCCAGAGCAGCCACGCCAAGCTGCTCTTTGTGCCCGACCCTCTGGTCTGGGATCACTACCGCGAGCTCTTGCGCGATGAAAAAATCGTGCGTGGCTTTCTCAACAGCCTCTTTCTGGCCTGCGCTGCCACGCTCCTGGGGTGCTCGTTCAATGTGCTCGCCGGTTATGCGTTTGCCAAGCTGCACTTCAAAGGCCGTGACCGTATCTTCCAGACCTTGCTGGCCGCCTTGGTTATCCCCGGCCAAATCAGCATGTTGCCCCTTTTCCTGATTCTCAAGTCCATGGGGTTGGTCAACAGTTACGCGGGTGTGTTGGTGCCCTCGATGGTGAGCATCTTTGGCATTTTCTTGGTGCGTCAGTACGCCATCTCCGTGCCCACGGCCATGCTCGAAGCGGCCCGCTTGGACGGCGCAGGCGAGTGGCAAATCTTCTGGCGCATTGTCTTGCCGCTTTTGCGTCCGGTCCTGGTCACGCTCGCCTTGCTGACCTTTTTGGGCAGTTGGAACGATTTCATGTGGCCGCTCATCGTGCTCAACGACTCCGATCGACAAACCCTCCCGCTGGCCGTGGCCAATATGGCGCGCGAACACGTGCAAGACACCGAACTGATGATGGCCAGCTCAGTCCTCACCGTCTTGCCCATTCTGTTGCTCTTCCTGTTCTTGCAAAAACACTATTTAAGGGGGTTGACTTTGGGAGCCGTGAAATGAGGGCGATACGCCAAATTCTGTTGGGCCTCGCGTGCGGGGTAGCGAGTTTCGCCTCGGCTGGGGCCACGCCCGCACTACCTTGGATGAACGACGCCCAAGCTTGGCGTGCATCGGCTTCGGATCAAGTCAAGGCAGCGGTGCGTGTCAACGCCGCCGATCAAACCCTGTGTCTGGATTACGACTTCCAAGGCAACTCGGGCTACGCCGTCGCCAGTCGCGAACTGCCGCTGGCGTGGCCCACCCACCCGAACCTGCGCTTTTGGGTTAAGGGCACGGGGGGGGCCAACCACTTGCAGCTCAAGTGGGTCGATGCCAGTCAAGAAAACGTGTGGTGGGCCCAGTGGCCGAACTTCAAACCGTCGGCGCAGTGGCAAGCCTTCAAGGTCTTGCCCCACCAATTGGAATTCGCTTGGGGCCCCACGCCCGATCGCCGCTTAACCCGCACCCAACGCCTCGAATGGGTGGTCGCCGCCGGTAAAGCCGGTGGCAAGGGCAGTGTGTGTGTGGCTGCGCTCACACTCGCCCAAGGCGAGGCACCCAAGGACTCCGCGCTGCTAAGCCTCCAGCGTGTCGGGCAAGACCTGGTGGGGGCATTTGATGAAGAGCGCGATCTCTCTGGCCTGCGCGTGCGCTGGCCAGAAACGGTCCCCCGCCAGCCCTACACGGTGCAAGTGGCCGAACCTATCGGTGCGCCAGAGACCGCAGGGTCATCCGCCCCCCGAACCATGCCCCGAAGCGCCGTGCCCCATCGTCCCCCGCGCTGGCGGACCGTGCAAACCGTGAGCCACGCACAAGGGCCCATCGATTGGCTCTGGCTCGGGCAAGTCTCTACCCGCTCGCTGCGCTTGCAGGCCATGGGGGGCGGCGCTTTGCCCGAAGGCCTCACCATCGAGACCGTGCCAGCTGGCGCAACCACCGCTTGGAAAACCCAAGACGATGCTTGGAAGGCGCTGGCGGCGCAAAGCCCACGCGGTTCTTGGCCGCGCGCCTATGTGTCCGAACAAAATTACTGGACGCTGGTGGGCCTGCCAGGCCAGGGTGACCGCTCGAGCTTGCTCTCTGAGGATGGTGCCGTTGAATTGGGCGTGCACGCGCCAAGCATCGAACCCCTGCTGCGCTTGCGCTATGTCGATGGGCGTGAGCGGTGGGTGAGTTGGGCCGATGTGCAAATGGCGCACGCCTGGGGCGAAGGCCTAGCCGCATTACCGGAGGTGCGTTGGCGTCATTCGGATTTTTCGCTCGACATCGAAGCCTTCGCCACCCCCGCCCAGGGCCAGACCCAGGGGCACGCGCGCTACCGTTTTGAAGCGCAGCCAGGCGCCGCCTTGCAAGGGGCCGACCTTTGGCTCTTTGCGCGCCCGCTGCAGGTCAATCCCCCCCAGCAATTTTTAGGGCAGCCGGGTGGCTTTGTGGGCTTGCACCAAGTGCAAGCCAATACGCGCCAAATGCAGCTCAATGGCCAATGGCACTTGCGCCTCTGGCCGCAGGCCCAGGGGGTCGCGCTGGTTGCGGCCCAACACGGGCTCGGGCCGGTGCAAGCCCGCCAATTGGGCGAGAAGGTCAACGCCCAAAGCCCCGACGGCACCTTGCAGGCCGTATGGTTCATTCCAAATGTGCACCAGCACCCCCTCGTGCATTTGAATTGGCGGCAGGGGCCGCAGTGGCCCGCCTCCGTTCAGGGGGCCGAGTCGTCCGACGCGCTGCGCGCGCAAGCCATCGGCTTGGCCCGCGCTGTGGCCTCACCCGAGCCCCAGCTGCGCGTGCCCGCGGCGCCCGAGGCGTTCACCCAATCGGTGCAGGCGGCCTTGTCGCACATGCTGCGGTCGAGCCATCGGGTGGCCTTGCAACCCGGCACACGCGCCTACGCCAGAACTTGGGTGCGCGATGGTGCCATGATGGCCAGCGCCCTGGTGCGCACGGGCCATCACCGTCTGGCGCGTGAATTCGTCGAGTGGTACGAGCCCTATTTGTTCGAGAGCGGTAAAGTGCCCTGCTGTGTGGACGCACGGGGGCGGGACCCCGTCACGGAAAACGATTCGCACGGGCAATTCATCTTTGCCGTGGCCCAAGTCTGGCGCTACCGCGCGCCGGGTGACGGCGTGGACCGTGTTTGGCTGGAGAAGCGCTGGAAGTCGATCCGCAAAGTCCTCGCCTGGATGGATCACCTGCGCACCCAGGCCGAGCGTCCCGTGGCCGACAAATACCAACACCTGCGCGCAGCCATGCTGGGCCTCGTACCCGCGTCCATCAGCCATGAAGGCTACTCTGCGTTCCCGGTTCACGCCTACTGGGACAACTTCTGGACGCTGCGGGGCTATCGCGACGCCTTGCACTTGGCCCAAGTCTTGGGCGACGCCGGTGCCGAGCGCGAGATCGCGCGTGCCTTGAGCCAATTCAGCCACGACTTGCGCGAATCCCTGAGTCACACCATGCGCTTGCACGGTCTTGACACTTTGCCTGGCTCCGTCGAGCTGGGTGACTTCGATCCCACCTCCAGCACCGTGGTGCTCGATCCAGCCCAGGCCACACACCTGCTCCCCCCGGGTAGTCTGCACACCACCTTCCGCCGCTACCTTGACGATCTGCGCGCGCGTGCGCACAACCAAAAAGCCTGGCGCGAGATGACGCCTTATGAGCTGCGCAGTGTGGGGGCGCTCGCGCGTATGGGCGAAGCCCAAGCCGCCTGGGAGGCGATGGATTTCTTTTTAAGTCTGCAACGGCCCGCGCCATGGCGCCAGTGGGCCGAGGTGGTCATGCGAGAGCCCCGCGCGGTCCAATTTTTGGGCGACATGCCGCATGCCTGGATCGCCAGTGATTTCCTGCGCGCTGCCCTCGACCTCTTCTGGTACGAGCGCGAAAGCGAGTCGGGCCAATGGACCGCGGTGCTCGGTGCGGGCTGGCCAGCGTCGTGGTGGGACGATGGCCGTGTCGCGCTCCAAGGTTTACGCACCCTCTGGGGGGAACTCCGCATCGACTTGCAGCCGCTCGCCGATGGCTGGCAGCTGCGCCTCACGGGTTTGCCGCCCAAGACCGCGCCGAGCGTACGGCTCACCTTGCCCGCCCAGGGCAAGGACTGGCAGTTGCTCGACGCCCAGGGCCAGCTGGCCCCCTCCAACAAACAACCGCACGGTCAGGGATGGGAACAGGCACTCCCTGGCGCGCCCGACGCCCAAGGCGTTTGGACGGTTCGCGTCCGACGTGCCACAACCCCGTAGTCACCCTTCAAACGGATTCGCTGAAACGATCAGGAGAAGCCCATGCTCAACAACTCACTCTCGGTGAACACTTACGCCTACGGCCGCAAAGGCATGTCGCGCGGGCAACTGACCTTTGTCGGGGTCGTGGTGCTCTTGCACATCCTTTTGGCCTTGGCGTTGCACTATGGACTCGCGCTGGAGTTCGCCAAAAAAATCAAGAAGCCGGTCGAGGCCGTGCTACTGGATGACGCCAAGCCCGACATTCCCCCGCCGCCTCCACCGGTACCCAAACCGGCCAATCTGCCCCCGCAGCCCACCACCGTCCCGCAGGTCGAGATTCCGGTGCAGGATCCCCCGCCGAGCAGCAATTCCGTCACGGCCACCGCCACCAACGCAGCGCCAGCGTCGGCCAAGGACAGCGCCCCAACGGCGCCTGCCGCCCCCGCCCCGCAAGGCGTGCGGGTGGCTGCGGCGGTCAGCTCCACGCATTGCGAGAAGCCCGAGTACCCGGCGGCTTCGCGCCGCAACGAGGAGGAGGGGGTGGTTCGCCTGAAATTCCTCATTGGCACGGACGGCAAGGTCATGCAATCCCAAATCGAAAAATCATCCGGCTTTAAACGACTCGACGAAGCCGCCCGCGATGCCCTCTCGCGCTGCCAGTTCCGCCCCGGCACGGTTGACGGCCAGCCCGAAGTTTCATGGGCCACGATTAACTACAAGTGGCAACTGGAGTAAGGCGTGCCCGCGCTATCCATATTCAAACCCATTTCAAAGGAGACGATCATGATTGGAACAATTGGAAAATTCGTGTGGACCTGCGGCC
>VEQC01000312.1 GCA_018883455.1 Limnohabitans sp.
GTCTTCGGCTGCACCGGTGATGGCGATTTTGAATTTGCGCGGCAAGAAAGCGAACTCCGGGTGCAGGGTGCTCCACTGGCGCATGATCTCGGCGTAGGGGCGGGGATCGACGGCCTCGTCCACAGCAATGCCCGCAAGTTCGTCGCTCGTGATGTTGCGAATGCAATTGCCGCTGGTTTGGATACCGTGCAAGTTCACACTGGCGAGCAAATCCATGACGTCGGCGCTTTTGTCGAGAGGAATCCAGTTGAACTGGACGTTCTGGCGTGTGGTGAAGTGACCCACGCCCGTCACGAGCCGCGGGCCGGGCGCGCTGCCAATGCGGTCTTGCGTTTGCTGCGCATACGCGAGCAGTTGCGCATCGGGTTGGTCGTATTCACGCGCGACCCGTGCCAACACGCGCAGCTGCGGGCTGCTGATCTCGCCATAGGGCACGGCCACCCGCAGCATGGGGGCGTAGCGCTGGACATACCAACCGTTTTGCAGGCGCAAAGGGCGAAACTCATCGGCTCCCAAATCCCCTCTCAGGTGGCGCTCGAGTTGGTCGCGGAATTGGGCGGCGCGCTGGCGCACGAAGTGACGGTCAAATTCGGTATAGCGGTACATAGTGTTTTCAGGCAAAAACCAATTTGCTACCCGCCCAGGCGAGCAGCAACGAGAGGAAGGAGCGAATCAAGCGGTCCGGTGCCTTGTGCACCAAGCGTGTGCCCAGCCAAATGCCGGGCAGCGAGCCCAGGAGCAAGAGGCTCAGGAGTTGCACGTCCACAGAACCAATGGCGGCGTGCCCCAAGCCCGCGACCAGGGTGAGCGGCACGGCGTAGGCAATGTCGGCGGCAATCACGCGCGAGAGGGAGAGGTGGGGGTAGAGCAGCATCAAGACGCTCACGCCAATCGCCCCCGCACCCACCGAGGTGAGGGTGACCAAGGCCCCAATGAGTGCGCCAAAGGCGAGTGTGAGGGCCGGGTGGCGCGGTTTGGCCACCCGCGCGGGCACGTCATCGGACAGCTGCGCGCGCTGTTTGCCACGCAGGGCTTTGTAGAGCATGGCCGCAGCCGTGAGCAGCAGCGCCACGCCAAGCCCGGTTTTGATCACGACTTGCAGGGCGGGGTCAGACGGCCCCACCTCGTGTAAGACCCACAGCGTCAAGCCCGCCGCGGGCAGGCTGCCGGCACTGAGCGTGAGCACCACGCGCCACGGCACCAAACGCTGGCGTGCCAAGCTCATGGTGCCGCCGGCCTTGGTCACGGCGGCAAACAACAAGTCCGTGCCCACCGCCAAGTAGGGCTTGATGTCGAAGAAGAAAATGAGAATAGGCGTCATGAGGGAGCCGCCCCCCACCCCGGTGAGGCCGACCACCAAACCCACAAAAAATCCGGCGCCAATGAATGCGATGTCGTGCATGGGCGGTATTGTCCGCCGGCTTATGCCAAATCAATCGATATTTTAGTTTTTGATATATTACAAAATTATATAAGAGCGGACGCAGGATCGGCATCGGCTCGGCGCGAAAAACGCTGGCTGTCCAAGGCGCGCCCGAGCGCGGGCTCAAAGGCCCAAGGTTCGCCGTGCCAGCGGTGCGCCAGCCATTCCCCACACAAGAGCGCCAAGGTCAGGCCGCGCGAGCCCATCGCGGTGCACAGCCAGAGGCTGGGGGTGGCCGCGCTGGCGGGGCCCACCAGGGGAAGCCGATCGGGGCTGGCACAGCGTACGCCGGCCCAAGCCCGCACGGGGGGGGCGCTAAAGCCTGTGGGAAAGCTCGCCGCGATGGCGGGGGCGAGCGCCCGCAGGCGTTCGTGGTTTTCCGCTTGGTCGCTGTCTTGGCACAGGGCTTGGGCCACGCTGCGGTCATAGGTGGCGCCGGCCATCCAGAGTGCGCCCTCGGCCGAGGGCACGGCGGGCAGGAAGCTGCCGTGGCCGTGGATGGGGT
>VEQC01000112.1 GCA_018883455.1 Limnohabitans sp.
ACACAGGTCAGCAACTCATCATTGCCGTGGCCCTGGTGGCCATGCTCTGGCGCGCCACAGAGGGTGTCGTGCAAGGCCGCATGACCTTGGGTGATCTGGTCATGATCAATGCCTTCATGATTCAGCTCTACATCCCGCTCAATTTCCTGGGGGTGCTCTACCGCGAAATCAAGCAAAGCCTGACCGACTTGGACCGCATGTTCGCCTTGTTGGAGAAGTCACGCGAGGTGGCCGACGCGCCCGGGGCCCGCGACTTGGCGTTTGATGTTCCCCCTACCGTGGCGTTTGAGGGCGTGCATTTCGCTTACGAACCCGAGCGCCCGATCTTGCATGGCGTGAGTTTTGTCGTTCCATCGGGCAAAACCGTGGCTGTTGTCGGTCCATCGGGCTCGGGCAAATCGACCTTGGCACGGTTGCTGTTTCGTTTTTACGATGTTCAGCAGGGCGCCATCCGCATGGACGGCCACGATATCCGTGCCCTGACCCAGGCGAGCGTGCGCCGCGCCATCGGCATCGTGCCGCAGGACACGGTGCTGTTTAACGACACCATCCACTACAACATCGCCTATGGTCGCCCCGAGGCCAGTGAGGCCGAGGTTGAGCAGGCCGCGCGGGCCGCCCATATCCACGCGTTCATCAGCAGCACGCCCAAAGGCTATGCCACGCTGGTGGGCGAGCGGGGGCTCAAACTCTCCGGCGGCGAAAAGCAGCGCGTGGCAATTGCCCGCACCTTGCTCAAAAACCCACCCATTCTGATTTTTGATGAAGCCACTTCCGCCCTCGACAGCGCCAACGAGCGCGCCATCCAAGCCGAGCTCCAAGGCGTCGCGCAGAACAAGACCACGCTCGTGATCGCCCACCGTCTCTCCACCGTGGTCGACGCGCATGAGATTTTGGTGTTAGAGGCCGGGCGCATTGTGGAGCGGGGTCGACATGCCGATTTGCTCGCACAAAACGGGGTCTACGCCCGCATGTGGGCCCTTCAACAGCAGGGCGAGGGCGCTTAATTCGGGGGGGCGGAGAGGTCGGACTCGCGTTGGACGTCGCGTTCCCAGTCGGCTTTTTCCAGGCCCGGCATGGCGGGATAGTGCTCGGTAAATAGGCGCAGAATTTCCTCGCGCGGTAAATCGTCGAACTCGCCCCGCATGCGCACATATTCCATGTGACGGCGGCCTTCGAGGTCAAATGGGTGGTAGATGGAATCAGCCCGCCCATCGAACTCCAAGGGGTGCAGGCGCATTTTTTCGCATAGGCTCAGGTTGAATGCCGGGGTGGCTTTGACCCATTGGTCGTCGAGCCAAATCGCGGTGTAACCGTGGCCATAAAACACATCGGTGCCCATGGTCTCGCGCAAGCGTTGTGTCGAGAGGTGGTTGCGCACGTCCGCTAGGCCGATGCGCGCGGGAATACCGGCCGCACGACACACGGCCGTCAGCAAGACGGCTTTGGGCACGCACCAGCCAAACCCATTGGCCAAGACCTGGCTGGCCGAGAGGCCAGCCACGGAGAGGTCGATCTGGTAGGGGTCGTAGCGAATGCCGTCGCGGACGGCGTAATAAAGCGCCACCGCCCGTTCGCGCGCGCTGCCGGTGCCCGCGTGTGCGTCCACGAAGGCACGCACCGAGGGGTGGTGGGCATCGATGATGGCGGTGGCCGCAAGTGCGGGAGTGGGCGTATTCATGAACCCAAGCATAACGCCACTCCCGCGCACGCGCTGTCGCGCGTGAGGCTCAGAGGCCCGCGGCGCTGCGCAGAGCGGCGGCTTTGTCGGTGCGCTCCCAAGTGAACTCGGGCTCGTCACGACCAAAGTGGCCGTAGGCGGCTGTCTTGCTGTAGATCGGGCGCAGCAAGTCGAGCATCTGGATGATGCCCTTCGGGCGCAAGTCGAATTGCGCGGCCACCAACTCGGCAATCTTGTCGTCAGCAATCTTGCCTGTACCCATGGTGTTGATGGTGATGTTCATGGGGCGCGCCACGCCAATGGCGTAAGCCACTTGCACCTGGCATTGCCGTGCGAGTCCCGCTGCGACCACGTTTTTCGCCACATAGCGCGCAGCGTAGGCGGCGGAACGGTCCACCTTGGAGGGGTCTTTGCCGCTGAAGGCGCAACCGCCATGCGGGCAGGCGCCGCCATAGGTATCCACAATGATTTTGCGCCCCGTCAGGCCACAGTCGCCTTGGGGGCCGCCGACCACAAAACGACCTGTAGGGTTGATGAGGTAGCGGGTGTCTTTGAGCCACTCTTTGGGCAACACGGGTTTGATGATTTCCTCAATCACCGCCTCGATGAAGCTGCTCTTCATTTTGGTGGCCGTTTCGCTCTGGTCGGGGCTGTGTTGGGTGGAAAGCACCACGGTATCGATGCTGTGGGGCTTGCCGTCGACATACCGCAGCGTGACCTGGCTCTTCGCGTCGGGGCGCAGAAAAGGCAGACTGCCGTCTTTGCGCTTCTGGGCCTGGCGCTCGACCAAGCGGTGGGCGTAGTGAATGGCTGCAGGCATGAGCGAGGTGGTCTCGTCGCAGGCATAGCCAAACATCAAACCCTGGTCACCCGCGCCGGTGTTGAGGTGGTCATCCGAAGCGTGGTCCACGCCTTGCGCGATGTCGTTGGATTGCTTGTCATAGCACACCATCACGGCACAACCCTTGTAGTCGATGCCGTATTCGGTGTTGTCGTAGCCAATGCGCTGGATGGTGTCGCGCGCGACCTGGATGTAATCGACGTGGGCGTTGGTGGTGATCTCGCCGGCCAAAACCACCAAACCGGTGTTGGTCAAGGTTTCGGCGGCCACACGCGAGCGAGGGTCCTGCGCGAAGATCGCGTCGAGAATGGCGTCCGAGATTTGGTCGGCGACCTTGTCGGGGTGACCCTCGGAGACCGACTCGGAGGTGAAGAGGTATTCGTTAGCAGACATGAAAAAAGCTCCTGAAAGTTTGGGACGCGTTGCCCACCCTGACGGAGCCGGACGAACGCTTTAGCAGTATTCCCCCCCATGGGGACCAGCGTGTGGTTTGTCGCCCTGCAAGTTGCTCTTTAACTCAGCGACAATGGTGATTCTAATCCCAAATGATGCTTGAACTTGTCTTTCGCTGGCTGGCGCGTTGGCCCTTGAAATGGATGCAACACCTGGGCGCAGGCTTGGGTTGGTGTGTCTGGGCGCTCTCGCCCCGGTATCGGCGCCAATTCCGCGCCCAAGTGACGGCCGCCGGGGTGCCCTGGCGCGAGGCCCGTCCCGCCATTGCCGCGGCAGGACGCATGCTGGCGGAATTGCCCTGGGTCTGGATGCGACCGGTTGAGCCGCCCCTCGGAGACCAAGTGCGCTGGGAGGGAGCCCAAGCTCTGGAGGATGCGCTAGCCGAAGGCAAAGGGGCGATCTTGCTCTCCCCCCACCTCGGCTGCTGGGAAGCGGGTGCCCAAGCGTTGGCGGAGCGGCTCGGTCCGCGCTTTGGCCCGATGGTCGCGCTCTATCGCCCTGCCCGCAAGCCCGCCTTGGAGGCGGTGGTGGCCAAAGCCCGAACACGCCCCTTCTTAGCCTCCGCCCCCACAACCCTCGCCGGGGTGCGCACCCTCATTCGGGCGTTGCGCCAGGGCGGCTACACCGCCATCCTGCCCGACCAAGTCCCGCCCGAAGGCCAGGGCGTCTGGGCCCCCATGTGGGGACAACCGGCGTACACCATGACCCTGGCCGGTCGCCTGGCCCAGCAAACCGGCGCCGCCGTGCTGCTGGTGTGGTGCGAGCGCTTGGCCCCGGGGCGTGGGTTTGTGATGCACATTGAACGCGTGTCCGATCCGGATTTCGGCACCCCCACGGCCACACCAGAGTCAGCGGCCCGGGTGCTCAACACGTGGGTCGAGCGCATGGTGCGCCAAGCCCCTGGGCAATACCTCTGGGGGTACAACCGCGCCAAGCAGCCCCGTCAGGAGACCGGCGCATGACGGCTTTGGCGCTGGCGGTGTTGCGGGCAATGGGCTGGTTACCCTTGCCCCTGTTGCGAGCGGTGGGCGCGGCTTTGGGACTGCTGGTGTATGCGCTGGGGCGGCGGCGGCGCCACGTGACCCAGGTGAATTTGGCTCTGTGCTATCCCCAGATGGACATGGCTGCGCGTGGGCGGCTGGCGCGGCAAGTCTTTGTTCGCTATGTGCAGGCCTTGCTCGATCGCAGCTGGCTATGGCATCGCGATGCCTCGGTGGTGCGCGCGCGCGTACAGGTGACGGGGGCCGTTGGACAAGCCCTGGCGACAGATCGCCCGGTGATTTTTTTTGTGCCCCACTTTGTGGGGTTGGATGCTGGGGGCTGCGGTCTCGGCTTGCACTTCCCACGGCACCTGCACGCCATCATCACGCCTCAACGCAACGCGGTGGTGGAGGCCTGGATCGGTCAAGGTCGCAGGCGTTTTGGCAACATCACCCAGTGGCGCCGTGAGGCAGGGGTCAAACCGCTTTTGCGCGCACTGCAAAAAGGCGACGTTTTGCACCTCTCGCCAGACATGAATTTCGGCACCGAGGAGTCGATCTTCGTGCCGTTTTATGGCGTCCCCGCCGCCACCGTGCCCTCTCTCTCACGTTTTGCCCGTTTGAGTGGGGCGCGCGTACACGCCCTCGTCACGCGCATGACGGCAGAGGGCTACGTCGTGGAGATCGGGCCGGCCTGGGACGATTTCCCCAGCGAGGACCCGGTGGCCGACACGGCCCTCATGAACCAGCGCTTGGCGGCGTTGATTGACGCCATGCCCGACCAGTATTTTTGGCCGCACCAGCGGTTTAAGTCGCGCCCTCCAGGGGAGGCACCGGTTTATTGATCGGGTAGGGGGGTGTCCGCGATGGGCTCGGCCGGATGCATCCAGTCGTGCAACAGCACCGCCGTTTCCTCTACGCCTTGGCGTTTGAGTGCCGAGAACAAGCGGACCTCACCCCCTCCGGCCTGTAACCGCGCAATGGACAGGGCTTTTTGGGCTTCCGAGCGGTTGAGTTTGTCGGCTTTGGTGAGCAGCACCAAAAAATGCAGGCCTTCTTCCACCCGGGGCCGAATCACCTCGAGCAAGATGTCGTCAAGCTCGGTCAGGCCGTGGCGGGGGTCGCACAGCAACACCACCGCTCGCAAGTTCTCCCGCGAGACCAAGTAATTCGCCATCACTTGCTGCCAGCGAATCTTGTCCTGCTTGGGCACGGCGGCGTAGCCATAGCCGGGCAGATCGGCCAACACGGCGTCGGTTTGGCTTTGACGGCCCAGGGCAAAGAGGTTGATATGCTGGGTTCGCCCGGGGGTTTTGGAGGCGAAAGCCAGTCGTTTTTGCTGGGTTAAGGTGTTGATACAGGTCGATTTTCCGGCGTTGGAGCGCCCCACAAAGGCGATTTCGGGGTGGTCGTAGGCCGGGAGGTGGTGCAGCTGGGCCGCCGTGGTCAGGAAGCGGGCCGTGTGCAACCAGCCCAGGGCTTGCTTGGCGCGTGCCGACTCGGTCTGGGCTGGGAATTCGGGTTGGGTCATGCGGCATTGTAGAATCAGCGGGTTTACAACTCGCCTTTGGGCGTGAAATCTGACGACCATGAAGCTGTTTGCCTCTTTGTTGATCGCTGCCGCTGTGGCAGCGCCCGTCGCGGCCCAGACCGCCAAGTCCGCACCCAAGGCCGATCTGGCCAAAGGTGAAGCCAGCTACGCCATGTGCGCGGCTTGCCACGGTGCCGATGGCAACTCGGCCATTCCCGCCAACCCCAAGCTGGCCGGGCAACACCCCGAGTACTTGACCAAGCAGTTGGCCGAGTTCAAGTCCGGCAAGCGTGCCAACGCCGTCATGATGGGCATGGCCTCCGTGCTCAGTGACGACGATATGCGCAACGTCTCCGCCTTCATGGCCAGCAAAAAGCCCGCTCCGGGCGTGGCCCGCGAAAAAGATTTGGTGGCATTGGGTGAGCGCATTTACCGTGGCGGTATTGCCGACCGTCAAATTCCCGCATGTGCCGGCTGCCACAGCCCCAACGGTGCGGGCATCCCCGCCCAATACCCCCGTCTCTCGGGCCAGCATGCGGAGTACACCGCCGCCCAGCTCACGGCCTTCCGTGATGGCGTGCGCCAAAACAACCTGCAAATGACGCAAGTCGCCGCCAAGCTCAACGACAAGGAAATCAAAGCCGTGTCGGATTACATCGCCGGCTTGCGCTAAACAACCGGCGCGCCAGTGCCCATCAAAAACCGGCCCTTGAGGCCGGTTTTTTATCGCCAGATCGCCCCCCTGTGCGAACCCTCAGCCCATAATGCAAGCGATACGGGAGCGATATCTATGCATTTGTGGCGCCGAAAATCTTTGGGCTTGGAGCCTCTGGCCAGTGAAATCACCCCGCGTGCGGTGGTCGAGAACCGCCGCCAGTGGCTCGCGCGAGCGATGGCCGCGGCCGGCGCGGGCTATGCTTGGCCCTTGGCCTTGCAAGCCCAAACCGCCCCGGGGGCCGGAGCACCCGGTCGGCTCACGCCCTTGCCGGGGCGACCCAGCAGCGTGGCGGGGGCCCAAACCATGGAGAAAGTCACCCCTTACGCCGACGCCAGCACCTACAACAACTTTTATGAATTCGGCACGGACAAGGCCGATCCGGCGCGTATGGCGCACAAAATGTCCGTTCGTCCCTGGCAAGTGC
Source organism: Limnohabitans sp. (assembly GCA_018883455.1). Classification (GTDB taxonomy): domain Bacteria; phylum Pseudomonadota; class Gammaproteobacteria; order Burkholderiales; family Burkholderiaceae_C; genus Limnohabitans. Next base: position 6,629 of record VEQC01000112.1, read on the forward strand.
AGATCGACGGATTGGTCAAACGGCCCGGCCCCATTGGCTTGGAAGACTTGCAGAAACTCAGCCCCATGGAGGAGCGCATTTACCGCCTGCGCTGCGTCGAGGGCTGGTCGATGGTGGTTCCATGGGTGGGTTACTCACTCGCCGCGCTCATCCGTCACGTCGAACCGCTGGGCAACGCCAAGTTTGTCGAGTTCACGACCTTGGCCGATCCCAACACCATGCCCGGGGTGCGCTCGCGGGTGTTGGAGTGGCCTTACGTGGAGGGACTGCGGATGGATGAAGCCCAACACCCCCTCACCCTGCTCGCCTTTGGCATGTACGGAGAGGTGCTGCCCAACCAAAATGGTGCCCCGGTGCGCTTGGTCGTGCCCTGGAAATATGGTTTCAAGAGCGCCAAGAGCTTGGTGCGTATCCGCTTTGTGGAACAGCAACCCGTCACGGCATGGGGGCGTTCCGCGCCGCAGGAGTATGGCTTTTATTCCAACGTCAATCCCAACGTGGATCACCCCCGTTGGAGTCAGGCCACGGAGCGCCGCTTGGGGGAGGATGGCTTGCTCGCCCGCCGTCGCAAAACCCTGATGTTCAACGGCTATGAGCCGCAGGTGGGGCAGCTCTACGCGGGCATGGACTTGCGCAAGCACTACTGATGGGTGCGCTCGCGAGCCTGGGACGCGCCGCTTTGCGCCACCCCCGTGCCGGTATGGTGCTCGCGGGCGTTTTGGCCATTCCACTCTTGCGCCTCATCGCGCTGGCGCTCCAGGATGGCTTGGGTCCCAACCCTGCCGAGGCCTTGATTCGTCAGACCGGCGACTGGACCTTGCGCTGCCTTTGTCTCACCTTGGCCGTGACCCCTTTGCGCCTGAGCTTGGGCTGGCCTGAGTTGGCTCGGCACCGACGCACCTTGGGGCTCGCCACCTTTGCCTATGCCTGCGTGCACGCGCTGGCCTACGCCTGGTTGGACATGGGCTTGGAAGTCGACGATATCGCGCGTGATGTGCTCAAACGCCCCTTCATTTGGGTGGGGGTGCTCACATGGGGTATCTTGATGCTGTTGGCGGCAACGTCTTGGCAAGGCGCCATGCGCCGGCTCGGGCGGCGCTGGCAGCAGCTGCACCGGGCGGTGTATGCGGCGGCCGGTCTGGCCCTATTGCATTTTTTCTGGATGCGCTCGGGCAAGCGCGATTACGCCGAAGTGGTCGTTTATACGGTCGTGTTGGCGGCGCTTTTGGGCTGGCGCGTGTGGCGCAAGCTCAGGGCAGCAAACGCTCCGCGGCCGTCATCTGGCTGAGGTTTTCGCGCGCCCGAATCAAGTGGGCCTGTTCGCCATCGACCAACACCTCGACCGCGCGCGGACGGCTGTTGTATGTGCTGGCCATGCTCATGCAGTACGCCCCAGCGGAAAGCACGGCCAAGAAGTCCCCGGGCTGCACCGCGAGGTCACGGTCGTGGCCCAGCCAGTCGCCACTCTCACACACCGGCCCCACCACTTCGTAGCAGACGCTAGGCGCGGTCCGCGCGTGCAGTGGCACGATTTGGTGATAGGCCCCGTACATCGCGGGACGCGGCAAATCGTTCATGGCGGCGTCGACAATGCAGAAATTCTTTTCCTCACCCGGCTTGAGGTAGAGCACCTCGGTGAGGCACACCCCCGCATTGCCGACGAGTGAGCGGCCCGGCTCGATCATGAGTTGGCGATCACCATAG
>VEQC01000113.1 GCA_018883455.1 Limnohabitans sp.
GTGCCCAGCCATTCCAACGCTAATACGGCGTGTTGACGCCAGACATCCATATCGTTCACCACCCCATGCTAGCGGATTTAAGCGCCATGCACCCCGGGCGGGGGCCACAATGTGACGGATTCGGTCGCAGGCGGGGCGCGGGAAGCTCACGCGCGCGCGGGCGCTACACCCGAGTCACGCGGGGCGCGACGGCGCACATGAGCTCGTAGCCCACGGTGCCGGCAGCGTGCGCCACGTCGTCAATGTCCAGCCGTGTGCCGTTCGCGCTCTCGCCCCAAAGGGTGACGGGGCTGCCGGGCACAGCATCCGGGCAGGGGTCAAGGTCCACCGCGAGCATGTCCATGCTCACGCGCCCAAGGGTGCGGGTGCGGCTCTCGCCCACGAGGATGGGGGTGCCGGTAGCCGCATGGCGGGGGTAGCCATCGGCATAGCCACAGGCCACGATGCCCACCCGCATGGGCGCAGTAGCCACAAAGGTGCTGCCATAGCCCACGGTTTCGCCCGCTTGCAGGGATTGCACGGCCAGGAGTTCGCTGCGCAGGCTCATGGCGGGAGACAGGCCCCAATCGGCGGCCCGATGCTCAGGGAAATCGGGCGAGCCTCCGTACAAGGCAATGCCCGGGCGCACCCAGTCGGCCGCCACGGCGGGGTCGGCGCCGTGGCGCAAGAGGGCCGCGCTGTTGCACAGGCTGCGCTCGCCGGGCAGGTCGCGCGTGGCTTCGGCAAAGAGGGCGCATTGGTGCGCGATGCCGCGGGGCCCATCGGCGTCGCTGAAATGGGTGAGGTGCGTGATCTCCTCCACCTGGGGCAGGCTGTTGAGGCGCGTCCAAGCCGTTCGGTAGGTCTCGGGGGCAAAGCCCAAGCGGTTCATGCCGCTGTTGAGTTTGAGGTAGACGCGGTGGGCTTGCTGGGTCTTGTGGCGGCTGAGCCAGTCAATCTGTTCGCTGCGGTGCACCGTATGCCAAAGGTCTAGGCGGGAGCAGATCTCCAGATCGCGCGCCTCAAACACCCCTTCCAATAAGAGAATCGGCCCCCGCCAACCCAGGCCCCGTAAGGCCTCGGCCTCATGCAGGTCGAGCAGGGCAAAGCCTTCGGCCGCGCGCAACCCCTCATAGGCCGTGGCCACGCCATGGCCGTAGGCATTGGCCTTGATGACGGCCCAAACACGGGCATCGGGCACGCGCGCGCGCACTTGCAGTAAATTTTTCCGCAATGCGTCGGGATGGAGGTGCAAGCGAATCGGACGGGGCATGGCCTTGAGGGAATCGGGTTATACCGCTATTGTGTCACCCGCATGGTATAAACCGCCGGGTATGAAGCGCGGTTTTTACACCATCATGTCGGCCCAGTTTTTCAGCTCTCTGGCCGACAACGCCCTCTTTGTGGCGGCCGTTGAACTCCTCAAAGCCGAAGGCGCCCCCGAGTGGCAGCGGGCCGCGCTGGTGCCGATGTTCGCCCTTTTCTATGTGGTGCTCGCCCCCTTTGTGGGAGCGTTTGCCGATTCGCGGCCCAAGGGCGATGTCATGCTCATCAGCAACAGCATCAAGGTGGTAGGTTGCCTCATGATGTTGTTTGGCACGCATCCCTTGCTGGCTTACGCGGTGGTGGGCTTGGGGGCTGCGGCGTATTCGCCCGCCAAGTACGGCATTCTCACGGAGTTGTTGCCGGCCTCGCAGTTGGTCAAGGCCAATGGCTGGATTGAGGGCCTCACCATCGGCTCGATCATTCTGGGCGTGTTGCTCGGCGGTCAATTGGTGGGCCCCGTCATCGCGCCCATGTTGCTGGGCCTGGACATCCCCTTCTTTGACACGGGCATCGACTTGCCCCCCGAAGGCGCGATTTGCGTGCTGGTGCTCATTTACATGCTCGCCGCCTGGTTCAACACCCGCATTCCCCTCACGGGCGCGGCCATGGTGCCGATGCGCCGAGATCCCGAGCGCAGCCTGGGCTTCAACTTGCTGGCCTTGTTGCCCGATTTTGTGTCGTGCAACCGCCGCCTGTGGCAAGACAAGCTCGGTCAGATCTCGCTGGCCACCACCACGTTGTTCTGGGGCGTGAGCGGCAACCTGCGCTACATCGTCCTGGCCTGGGCCGCTGCGGCCTTGGGCTACTCCACCACCCAGGCTTCGGGCTTGGTGGGGGTGGTGGCTATTGGCACTGCGGTCGGGGCTGTTGCCGCTTCCATGCGCACCCGCTTAGAGCACGCCCCCACGCTCATGCCCCTGGGCATTGGCATGGGCGTGTTGGTATTGGCCATGAACGCCATTGACCAGCTGTGGCTGGCCGTTCCTTTTCTGATTTTGTTGGGCGGCTTGGGCGGTTACCTGGTCGTGCCCATGAACGCCTTGCTGCAACACCGTGGCCACAACCTGATGGGGGCAGGTCGCTCGATTGCCGTGCAAAACTTCAACGAGCAGCTCTGCATTTTGGGCCTGGGTGGCGCCTACACCTTGTTCACGGGCATGGGCTTGTCGTCGTTTGGCGCCATCACGGGCTTTGGCTTGCTCGTGGCGTGCGTGATGTGGCTCATCCAGCGTTGGCACGCCTACAACCACGAGCACCACCGCGACGAACTCGCCCGCTTGCTGCACATTGCACGCAACGACGATTTGCACGGATAAGCACGCGGACGCGGGCGGCAAAGCCTTGGGCCGTGTGCCCTTCAAATCACCTGCGCCCCTTGCTGAATCAGCAGTTGGAGTGCCTTCGTGTTGTGATTCCACACTTCATATGGAGTTGCACCGGCATCGGTCACCAAAACCGCTGCGCCTGCGTTGACAATCGGGGTCCACTCGTTTAACTCAATGTCGATCGTGTCGGTCGCGGTTGCTTGAATGGCCAGCTGATGCCGTGCGACCGTGCTCCCCAGCGCAAGGCCGCTGCTGTCAACCCAGCCCTTACCGGTGTTAAAGAGGTTCATCTTGCACAGGTCGATCACATCCTGCCCCGAGAGGCGGAGGGTATTGGGGGTGCTGTCCGTGGCGAGATCTAGGCGTTCGATGTTGGCGATACGACTTGTCAATCCGCCATGGCCTGAGGCCACGTTCGCAATGGCGGTGAAGTCAAGACTTGCGCCTGCGCTGAGTCGCAGCGTGTCGATGCCGCCGCCGCCATCGATCCTCGCCAATGACCCCTGACGCCCCAAGCCAGAGGGGGCTGCGGGCGTTGTCTTCTCCATTTCAGCGATGTTGCTGGGGTTGAGGACGATCGTATCGTCGCCTGCGCCGGCGCACAGCACATCGACCCCGCCGCCGCCGATGAGGGTGTCGTCGCCAGCCCCCCCCAATGCCCATTCGTTGGCATTGCTACCGGTCCATGACTCCGAAGCCGAGGTGCCCAGCCAATCGATCTCCAGGTCACGCCCGCTGTCGGCTTGGATCTCGCTCAAGTGAACGGGAGCCGTATCGGTTTTCCCGAAGATCACGTAGGTACGACCCGCATTCGCGCCCGCCATGGGATCGCTGTTGGGTGCACCCGCCAGCAGGTCTGCCAAACCATCGCCATTGAGGTCTCCGGCACTGGCGACCGATGCCCCCAAGGCGTCGGAAGCGCCAGCCCCATTGATCGCAAAGCCCCCGGTACCCGCCGCGACGGCAGAGAGGTCGATGGCAAGGGTCGTGGTCTTGCCAAAGACCACGTAGCTGCGTCCCGCATCCGCTGCGGCGCCGGGGTCGTGCTGGGGCGCGCCCACGATCAAATCCGCCAAACCATCGCCGTTGACATCACCGGCACCCGAGACGGAAGCGCCGCTGAGGTCACTAGCGTTCTCCCCATGGATGACAAATCCCCCCGTGCCAGCCGCAACGTCTGTGAGTTCCGTGGTCGTGGTTGCGGTTTTGCCAAACACCACGTAGCTTTCCCCCGCGTTTGCCCCGCCACTGGGGTCGCCATGGGGTGCCCCGACGATCAAATCGGCCAGACCATCACCGTTGACATCGCCTGCGCCCGACACCGAGGCGCCGCTCCCATCTGAAGCGTCTTGTCCGTTGATCATGAAACCACCCGTTGCAAGTGCAGAGAGCTCAACGGCCAGGGTCGTGCTTTTACCAAAGACCACGTAACTGCGTCCGGCATCTGCGCTGGCGGCGCCGCCATCGCTCTGACGTGCCCCCACGATCAAGTCGGCCAAGCCATCGCCATTGACGTCGCCCGCACCCGAGAGCGAACAGCCACTTTGATCGAAGGCGCTTTGGCCATTGATCACAAAGCCGCCGCTTCCTGCGGCCACGGCCGAAAGATCGATGGCCGTTGTCGCAGTCTTGCCAAACACCACATAGCTGCGTCCAGGATAAGTCCCGGTGGTGGCAGGATCGACACCTGGGGCTGCGATGAGCAAATCTCCCAAGTGATCGCCATTGACATCGCCAGCTTGCGATACTGCATAGCCGCTCCAATCCGATGCGTCCTGGCCCTTGATGAGGAAGCCCCCCGTGCCAGCAGCCACGATCGAGAGGTCGACGGCTGTGGTTGAGGTCTTTCCGAAGACCACATAACTGCGCCCAGCTTGGGGGCCCGCCGCAGGGTCACGCTGCGGGGCGCCGACGAGCAAATCCTGGAGACCATCGCCATTCACGTCCCCCGCCCCACCGACACACCACCCCGCCTGATCGGCGGCGCATTGCCCCGTGATCACAAAACCCCCTGTGCCCAAAGCCACATCGGAGAGATTCGTGGGCTGCGTGGTGAGTTTGCCAAAGACCACGTAGCCACAACCCATGTCCGCCGCCGCGCCGTCCTTGCCAGGCGCGCCCACCATCAGATCCGCTAAGCCGTCGCCGTTGACATCGCCTGCACTGGAGACGCTGTATCCACTTTGATCGCCCGCACACTCGCCATTGATCACAAAGCCAAACGCCAAGCGCAGGCTCGCCTCTGACGTGTCGAGGCTTCCGCTCATGTCCGCCGTCAATTGCGCCGCCGTGCGCGCGCTGTCGTACACCCGCACGTCGCGCACCCCGCCGTCATACGCGTTGCCAAAGCTGCTCTTGATCGTGCCCGCGTCCACACTGAGCCCATCGGCATCGTTGTCCGTCACGCCAATGGTGTAGGTGAAATACTGGGTCTCGCCAAAGCCAATGTTGCGCGCATCGGTGCTTGCATAGGTCATGGCACGCTGCGTGTCACCCACCTTGAGATAAAACAGGGGGCGCCCCCCAATTTGCACCTTTTCGTTGAATGTCACTGCCGCTAGCACCACCGCGCCGGATCGCCACTCGCCGTCTACATTCGCCCCCGTAGCGGATAGACGAGCACGCGCGCCGAGGGCGTGGCATTGTCCAGCGCCTGCGCGGCCATGGCGTCCACGCTGCCGGTGGCGGTCACGCTGGGATCGGTGGCCGGGGCGGCGCTGTTGCTGACGAGGGCATCGATCCAAGCGTTGGTCTCGACCTGTCCGTCTTGGAAGACCACGTAGTCACCCCGGGCCATGATGACGGTGGGGCGATTGGTGCCGCTGAGGCTGAGGGTTTCGCCTTGGAGGGCGGCGGTGTAATCGGCACGCCGGCCGGCGAGAAACACCTTGTCATAGCCCGGGATCTGCGGGGTGATTTGACTGGTGCCGCTGTCGGTGAAGTCAAAGGTGAAGTTGCCCGAGAGATAGACGTGATCGGGTTGACTCGTGCCCTTGAAGAAGATGCTTTCGCCAGCGAGCGTGACGGCGGTGTAATCGACCGAGAAGTCGGTGAAGTTGGCACCGGAGATGGGGTAATAGCGGGTGATTTTGGACATTCACGCTCCTGCGAAATTGAGCAGTCAGAACAAGGGACAGACCCGCCGCGCGCCACATCTGCCACAAAGGCGGCGCCCCAGCAACGGTGCGTTCGGCGGGCGCTATGCGCATGCTTTGGTATTGATTTACGAGAATTCTATAATATTCAAGTACAACTATTTTGGCTATATTGAGATTCAATTCGGGCTACATGGCAGTCGATTTTTCCGGTTTGGCAGGGCCGTGGGTGACCGGTTTAACGTGGCTGCCGCGCCCACGCCCAATGGGCCCCTGAGCCCGGGGCCATGCGTTCGGCGCTAACATCCCGCTATGACCGATCTCTCCTCGCCCTTGGCGGCGGTGCAAGCCCGTATTCGTGCCGCTGCCGCATCGGGTCGCCCCCTGCGCATTCGTGGCAGTGGCAGCAAAGATTTTTATGGCCAATCTCTGCAAGGAGAGGTGCTGGAGGCACGCGAGCTTCTGGGCGTTTTGAGTTACGAACCGAGCGAGTTGGTGGTGACGGTGGCCTCCGGTACGCCCTTGGCGCAACTCGAAGCCACGTTGGCCGAGCAAGGGCAGTGCTTGGCGTTTGAACCCCCGCATTTCGGGCCCGCCGCCACGGTGGGCGGCATGGTGGCCGCGGGCCTGGCCGGCCCGGCACGTGCCAGCGTGGGGGGTGTGCGTGACTTTGTGCTGGGCGCCGAATTGATCAACGGCCAAGGTGAAATTCTCACTTTTGGCGGCCAAGTGATGAAAAACGTGGCGGGCTACGATGTCTCACGCGCCCTTGCCGGCAGCTTGGGCACGCTAGGCCTCATCACCCAGGTCTCGCTCAAGGTGCTGCCGTTTGCCCCTGCGGAGGCCACGCTCGCCATGCCAGGTTTGTCGCAGCAAGACGCGCTCGATCTCTTACACCGATGGGGCGGACAGCCTCTGCCCTTGAGCGCCAGCGCTTGGGTGCACGACGCCCACGCCGAGCCCGGTGAGCCCACCTTATACGTGCGGCTGCGCGGCGCGCGCGCGGCGGTGGACGCGGCCCTGCCCCGCTTGCGTCAAGAGGCTCAAGCGCGCGGCGCGCAAACCCAACAAACCGACGCGGCGGCCGATTGGCGCGCCAGCGCGGAACACCAGATTCCTTTCCTCCGCCAAGCGCCCCACGCGCAAGCCTGCTTGTGGCGACTTTCGGTGCCACAAACCACCCCTGCGCTGAGCTGGCCGGGGGCGCTGGGCGCACCCTATGTGGAGTGGCACGGAGGCCAACGCTGGGTCTGGGCGCCCGCCTCCGCCGCCCAAGCCCTGCGCCAAGCGGTGCAGCAAGTGGGCGGGCACGCGAGCCTCTTTCGGGTGAGTGCCGCCGGGGGTGAAGCCGATCGCGCCGTGGGGGTGTTTCACCCGCTCGACCCGGTGCAGGCGCGCTTGCAAACCGCGGTGAAACGCGCTTTTGATCCGCACGGGGTGTTTGGCCCTGGGCGTGACTATCCTTCTCCGTAAGGCCGCTCCATGCAAACCCAACTCGCTGCGCAGTACCGCGACACCCCTGAGGGCCAAACCGCCGAAGCCATCTTGCGCAAATGCGTGCACTGCGGCTTTTGCACCGCCACCTGCCCGACTTACCAGTTGCTGGGCGACGAGCTCGATGGCCCACGCGGGCGGATCTACCTCATCAAACAAGTGCTCGAAGGCGCCACCCCAACGCGCCAAACCCAGCTCCACCTCGACCGCTGCCTCACCTGCCGCAACTGCGAAACCACTTGCCCGAGCGGGGTGCAATACGGCCACTTGGTGGACATCGGGCGCAAGCTGGTGGAAGAACAAGTCGAGCGGCCTTTGCACGAGAAGGTGTTGCGCGGCGCCTTGGCCGAGGGCTTGTCCTCGCCCCTGTTTGCGCCGGCCATGAAACTCGGCCAAGCGGTGCGCGGCCTTTTGCCCCCGGTGTTGCGCGACAAAGTGCCGGCACCGCAGGAGGCCGGTCGCTGGCCCACACAAACCCATGCGCGCAAGGTGCTCATGCTTGCGGGCTGCGTGCAACCGGCCATGCAACCCAACATCAACGCCGCCACCGCCCGCGTGCTTGACGCCTGCGGGATCCAGACGGTGCTCGCGCCACAAGCGCGGTGTTGCGGCGGCGTGAAGTTCCACCTCAACGACCAAGCCGGCGGCATGGATCAAATGCGCGCCACCATTGACGCGTGGTGGCCGCATGTGGCCAACGGCGAGGTCGAGGCCATCGTGATGAACGCGTCGGGCTGCGGCGTGACCGTGAAAGACTACGCCCACGTGCTGCGCGACGACCCGGCCTACGCCGCCAAGGCCGAGCGCATCAGCGCGCTCACGCGTGATTTGAGCGAGCTGTTGCCCGACTTGTTACCCACGCTCAAGCAGCGCATTGACCCGGTCAAAGCCCAGGCGCAAGGCGTGCAAGCCTTTCATCCCCCATGCACACTGCAGCATGGCCAACAACTCAGGGGGGGCGTCGAGACGCATTTGCGTGCGTTGGGCTTTGAAATTCAAACGGCCCCGTGCGAGGCCCACCTTTGCTGCGGCTCGGCGGGTACCTATAGCGTGCTTCAACCC
>VEQC01000114.1 GCA_018883455.1 Limnohabitans sp.
TATTACTCACCCGTTCGCCACTCGCCATCAGGTGCAAGCACCTATGCTGCCGTTCGACTTGCATGTGTAAAGCATTCCGCCAGCGTTCAATCTGAGCCAGGATCAAACTCTATAGTTCGATCTTGAAAATTACTCATAAAAACGGAATTGAAGTGAACTTCACTTCTATTCTCATGAGCGTTTGTTGGCATTGCTGCCAAAGTTCCGAAGAACCTGGCAATCACCGTCAAACGCCCACGCTTATCGGCTGTATCTTGTTAAAGAACCTCTTTCGTTTCGCTACGATCAGCGAAGCCTTGCAGTATACATCGAATTTTGATTTTTTCAAAATCTTTCGAAAAAAATTTTTTCGATGTATTTGCTAAAGGAGTTTGGGGCCACCGTCTGGTTTTCCCCGCTCCGTTTAGCGAAGCCTTGCAGTATACACCGAAATTTCGGGTTTACCATGACTTTTTGAAAAAAATTTCAGAATTTTTTTCAGAGCCTCGGCTTCTGGTTTCCGCTGCTCGGTGCTGTGCACTAATCAGCGAAGCCCTCTACTATAGCACAGTTTTTGAATCCTGCAAACAGGCCCTTTGGCCCCTTCCGGAAAGACCCATCATGGCTCTAATCACCCTCTCGCAAATGCACCTCGCTTACGGAGACGTGCCCTTGCTCGACGGTGCCGACTTTAGCTTGGATACACAGGAGCGCGTGGGTCTGATTGGGCGCAACGGCACAGGCAAATCCTCACTGCTGCGGGTGCTCGCAGGTTTGGAGACCGCCGATGGCGGCGTGCGGCAGGTGCGCCAGGGGTTGCGCATCGCTTATGTCCCCCAGGAGGCGGCTTTTGACCCCGAGGCGCGCGTCGATGACGTGGTCAGCGAAGGACTCGCCTACGTCAAGGGGTGGATCGACGCCTACACCCGCGGCGAGGGCGATCTGGCCACCCTGCAAAATGAGATCGAGATTCACCAAGGCTGGAACTGGGCCCAACGGGTGGACGAAACCCTGCAGCGCTTGCGCCTGCAAGGCGACGCCCGCATGGGGTCGTTGTCGGGCGGCACCGCCAAGCGCGTGTCCCTGGCCCGTGCGCTCGTGACCGTGCCCGATGTGCTCTTGCTGGACGAGCCCACCAACCACCTCGACATCGCCAGCATCCAGTGGCTGGAAGAACTGCTGCTCGACTTTCGGGGCAGTCTGGTCACCATTTCGCACGACCGCACGTTTTTGGATCGGGTGGTCACGCGCATGGTCGAGCTCGATCGCGGGCGTTTGCAGTCCTACCCGGGCGACTTTTCTCGCTACCAAGCGCTAAAGGCCGAGCAATTGGCGCAAGAGGTGGTGATTCAGGCCAAGGCGGACAAATTGCTCGCACAAGAAGAAATATGGGTTCGCCAAGGCGTCGAGGCGCGCCGCACGCGCAGCCAAAGTCGCGTTCGTCGCTTGGAACAGCTGCGCGCCCAACGCACGGCAAGACGCGAAATCGCCGGTCGCGTCAAGTTCGGGCTCGACGCGGGCGGGCTCAGTGGCAAGCAGGTGGCCGTTCTCGATGAGGTCTCTCACGCCTTTGGCGACAAGGTCATTGCCCATCGGTTGAGCGCGACCATCATGCGCGGCGACAAGGTGGGGCTCGTCGGCCCCAATGGCGCGGGCAAATCCACCCTACTCAAAATCATCTTGGGCGAACTCGAACCCGACGCTGGCCGGGTTCAGCGTGGCACGCAATTGCAAGTGGCTTACTTTGATCAAGGGCGCAGCGCCCTAGATCCCGAGGCCACGCTGGAGCACTTCATCAGCCCTGGCAGTGAATGGATCGAGATCGGCCGCCAGCGCAAACATGTGCGAGCCTACTTGGCAGACTTTTTGTTTTCCCCAGCGCGCGCGCACTCCCCTCTGCGCTCGCTCTCCGGTGGTGAACGCAACCGGCTTTTGTTGGCGCGCCTCTTCGCCCGTCCGGCCAATGTGCTGGTGCTGGATGAACCCACCAACGATCTCGACATCGACACCTTAGAGCTGCTGGAATCCCTGCTGCAAGAGTACGAAGGGACCGTGTTCATCGTGAGCCATGACCGTAGCTTCCTGGATCAGGTGGTCACGAGCACCTTGGTTTATGAAGGCGATGAGTCCCAACCTGGCCTCTGGCGTGAATACGTGGGCGGCGTACAGGATTGGTTGACCCAATCTCAGCGCACGGCGCGGGCCGAGCCGTCCCGAGACGTCGCGCGCCGCGCCCCGACGCCCCCACCTGAGCCGGCGGCGCCCAAGGCACGCAAACTCAGTTACAAGGAGCAACGCGAGCTCGAAGCCCTGCCCGAGCAGATCGCTGCCCTGGAAGCGGAGCAGCAGGGGCTGCGCGCGCAATTGGCAGACCCCGATATCTATGTGCGCGACCCCCAAGGTGCTGCGCAACTGCATCAACGCGACGCGGAGATTGAGGAAGCGCTCATGGCCGCACTCGAACGCTGGGAGGTTCTGGGCTCATGATGACCGCCGCCGAATGGGGCGCTCTTTTGGTTCTGGGTTTTGCGGGTAGCTTCACACCCGGGCCCAACACCACCCTGTCGACCACGATCGCGGCCAATCACGGCTTGCGTGCGGCCATGCCGTTTGTGCTGGGGGTGCCGGCCGGCTGGGGCTTACTCTTGCTCGCGTGCAGCGCCGGCCTGGGGTTATTGTTGATGGAGTACCCCCAGGTGCGACTCGGGTTGATGGGTGTTGGCGCGGGCTATTTGCTCTGGCTCGCGCGCCGACTCTGGGGCACGCGCTCACTGAGCGCGGTTGACAACCAAGCGCCCGTTTTACGGTTTGACCAAGGCGTGGCGTTGCAATTTTTGAATGTGAAGGCTTGGTTTTTGGCGATATCCGTTTCCACCGGCTGGGTGATCGGGTTTGGCAATACCGAGGAACGGCTGTGGCAAGTGTTCCCCGTCTTCGTCTCATTCGGCCTCACGAGCAATCTCGCTTACGCCCTGGTCGGAGCGAGCCTTCGTCACTGGCTGCAAGGGCCCGACGGCACGGCCCGACGTTTGCAAGTGTTTAACCGCTGCATGGCCATCGCCCTGGGGTTGACCGCCCTGTGGGTGGTGCTCAGCGCTTGGCACTCCGCGCAGACACCTGCGTGACCCCGCACAGGTAGCGAGCACGCGTTTCCCCGGCAAAATCTCCTCTCAAGGAGAGTGGCATGGGACAGTTATGGATCGTTCGTCACGGGCAGGCGTCACTTGGCGAGGCCAATTACGACCAGCTCAGCGCCCTGGGCCAAGCCCAGAGCGAGCGCTTGGGCGAGTACTGGCGTCAACAGGGTCAGCACTTTGAACGCGTGCTGCGGGGCAGTCTCACGCGCCATGCCCAAACGCTCGAAGGCATCGCAACCGGCATGGGGCACCCCCTCCAGGCGCAGGTTGAAAGCGCCCTCAATGAATACGACAGCGAAGCCCTGATCGAGACCATTCAACCCGGCCCCAGACCCGCGCCGCGCGACGCGGAATCGGTGCGCCAACACTTTGTCTGGCTACGCGAAGCGCTCACGCGCTGGATTCGCGCCGAGGTGCAACCCGTGGGCATGCCCAGCCACGCCGAATTCATGCGCGGTCTGGTCGCCACATTGGAAGAGGTCCTTGCCGCCGACCATGGTCCGGTGCTGATGGTCTCGAGCGGCGGCCCCATCTCCATGCTGATCGCGCATGTCTTGGGCGCGCCAGCGCACAGCGCCATTGAGCTCAACATGCGTATCCGCAACACGGGCCTGACCGAAATGCATTTCAAGCGAGGCCGCATCAGTCTCGCAAGCTACAACACCTTGCCGCACCTGAGCGGGCCCGATCACGCCCATTGGCTCACTTACGCGTGATCGTCCGCGTCGGCCAGAGTCGTTAACGGCAGGGCGATCAACTCGCGCAACATCTGGGCAAGGGCTTGGCCAGCCGCCTCGCAAAGCGCGGCCCCACGCGAGGCGTCCGCTTGGGCGGCGTTGCCGACGGCACCACTGGGGTGGTAATCCTGCACATGCCAGCCCATGCGGGCACTTTTGCCGTCACCCAGTATGGGACAAGTTTGCGCCCGCGCCTGGGCCCGTGAATGAAAGTGTGCGGCCTCGTCCATGGCCACGGTCTCGGGTGCGAGCGCCAGCATGAGCGAAGTCTCCACTTCCCCAGCGTGAACCCCGAATCGTTGCTCTTGTGCCGAAAAAGCGTCGAGGCTGGCGCCGAGGGGCAATTGGTACCAATGGGTAAAGAACACCAGCAAACCGAAGCGAGCGCGCATTTCGCGCGCGGCCACCTCCATCAACCCCGCATGGCCTCCATGGGCGTTGAAGATGAGGAGTTTGCGCACGCCCGCACGCGCCACGCCCTCGGCCATTTGCAACCAGACGGCCAGCGCCGTCTCGGGCGTCAGACTCAGTGTCCCCGGAAAGGCCGTGTGTTCTACGCTGTAGCCCACCCGTTGCACGGGCAAGCACAGCACCGGGTCGGTGGCTTCGAGTCGTTTACACGCCGCGGCCCACATGGCTTCGACCAAAACGCTGTCCACTTGCAGTGGCAAATGCGGTCCATGCTGCTCCGTCGCACCGAGGGGCAAGACCGCCACCGTGCGACGGGGATCGAGCCGCGCAAACTCGGGGCTGCGCAAGCGATCCCAGCGAAACTGGCGAGACGCAAAGTCCCAGTTGGAAGAAATGTCACTCATCCCCGCATCTTACGGGCAAGCGGATAACATTGACCCATGCGTCAGGTTTACGGGCCCTTGGGGCCATTTTTTCAGGCTGTGCGCTGGGTTGGGCTGGTCTTGGCCTTGTTGCTAGGCCACTTCCTATCCCATGCCCAGGGCTTACCCGGCAACGCCGCCACCACGCGAGTCGACACCGGACAGGTGGTGGCCGAGCTGTGGGTACACGCCCCTCAAGGCGCTGGCCCGGCCAGTCGCTTTTGGCTGGGCTTGAGCTTGCGCCACGCGCCCGAGTGGCACACCTATTGGCGTAACCCGGGCGACTCGGGCCTGCCGACCCAAATCGAGCTCGTCCATCCGCCGGCGGGTCTACAACTGGGCGAGCCCATTTGGCCATTGCCCCAAAAGCTGCGTGCGGGTGATTTGACCAATTACGGCTACGACGGCACCGTGCTGTTGGTGGTCCCTGTTCAGGTCCCCCCTTCGGCCGACCCTTTGGCCAAATCATGGGCGCTCAACATTACCGCCAATTGGTTGGTCTGTCGCTTGGAATGCATCCCTCAAGAAGCCAACTTTCAGGTGGAAGTGCCGACGCAACTGAGCCAGGCAGCGCATGCGGCGGCTTTTGAGCGCGTTTTCGGCACACAGCCATCGCGGATCACCCCCTCAACCACGGCCGAGTTTGCACAGGGCCTGCTCACGGTTCGCCTCCACGACTTGCCCGAGGTCATGCGCGGCCAAAAGGTGTCCGTCTTTCCCGACACCCCCGAAATCCTGTCAAGCGCGGCCGAAACGGACCCACGCGCCCGACAGCAATGGGAGGGGACATCGCTCACCTTGGCGCTGCCCCTCTCCGCACTGCGGCAGGCCGAGCCCAGAACCTTGGATTTGCTCTTGACCACCGGCAGCGGCCCCGCGAAACGAGGCGTCTGGCAAACCGTGACGATCGCCGGCCCCTGGCCAGCCGCCCTAGACAAGCCACTCGCCCCCAAAGTCGCCCTTGAGCCCTCGGCCTCGGTCGGTTGGGGTTTTCTGTTGGCCTTGGCCGGTGCTTTGGTGGGCGGTCTTATCCTCAACCTGATGCCGTGTGTGCTGCCCGTGCTGGCACTCAAGGTGCTGGCGTTTGCGCGCCATGCGCATGCGGTGCGGGCCCACCGCGTGGCCGGACTGGCCTACACCGGGGGCGTATTGGCGAGTTTTGCCCTACTGGGGGCGGGCCTCTTGGCCATGCGCGCTGCGGGAGAGCAACTCGGGTGGGGCTTTCAGTTGCAATCCCCCGCAGTGGTCGTGGCCATGGCCCTCTTGTTTTTGGCCATTGGCCTGAACCTCCTGGGCTGGTTTGAAGTGGGTCAAATCTTGCCGTCGTCTTGGCTCTCGCTGCAAGCGCGGCATCCCGTTCTGGACGCCGCGCTCTCGGGGGTGTTGGCGGTGGCCGTGGCCTCGCCCTGCACGGCGCCTTTCATGGGCGCCTCTCTCGGTCTGGCGCTGACTTTGCCCGCGTGGCAAGCCATGGCCATCTTCCTCACCTTGGGGCTGGGCTTGGCGTTGCCCTATTTGCTGGCGAGTTGGTGGCCCGCCCTCGCGCTGCGTTTACCCCGCCCCGGTCCCTGGATGCAGCGCATGCGCCAGTGGCTGGCTGTGCCCATGTTTGCCACGGTGGCTTGGCTGCTGTGGGTGTTGGCCCAACAGCTCGGAGCCAGCCCGGTGAGCGCGAACGCCCATGAGGAACGTTGGCAGGCTTGGTCCGCCGCCCGCGTGGAGCGCCATTTGATGGCGGGCGAGCCCGTGTTCGTGGATTTCACTGCGGCCTGGTGCGTGACCTGTCAAATCAATGAGCGCACCACCCTGGCCGATGCCGACGTGTTGAATGCCTTTGACCAGGCCGGTGTGCGCCTCTTGCGCGCCGACTGGACGCGCCAAGACCCCGCCATTACCGAAGCCCTGCGCCAGCTCGGCCGCAGCGGTGTGCCGGTGTACGTCCTGCAGGTGCCAGGGCGTGATCCGCAGGTTTTCTCCGAAATTTTGTCGCGCAGCGCATTGCTGGAATCCTTGCGCCAATTGCCCGCGCCGCGCCAGGAGACTCGATCCCCATGAGTGCAGACGATGCGCGGATGCGCCAGATTTTGCGGGAATGTCGCCGCATCGCGGTGGTTGGCCTTTCGCCCAAACCCGAGCGGGACAGCTATCAGGTGGCGCGTTTCATGCAAGCGCACGGCTACCAAATCATTCCCATCAACCCCAATGCCTCCGAAATTCTGGGCCAACCCTGTTATCCCAGCCTGAGCGTGGCGGCCCAGCACACGCCCATTGATCTGGTGAATTGCTTTCGCAACGCGGCGGACATCCCCCCCATCGCCGAGGAAGCCGTGGCCATTCGGGCCAAGGCGCTTTGGCTTCAGTTGGGTATTCGCCACGACCAGGCTTGCGCGCAAGCGGCGGCGGCCGGGCTCTGGACCGTGCAGGATCGATGCCTCAAAGTTGATTTCGCGCGTTTACAGGCCAGTCTGTCAGGCTAGCCATACACGCCCCAGACAGGGGATAATCGCCCCATGACGTACGCACCCCTCCAAAACGACCGCTTTCTTCGTGCCTGCTTGCGCCAGGCCACCGACTACACCCCCCTGTGGCTGATGCGCCAAGCCGGACGCTATTTGCCTGAGTACTGCGCCACACGGGCCAAGGCCGGTAGCTTCATGGGCTTGGCCACGAATGTGGACTACGCCACCGAAGTCACTCTGCAGCCACTGGACCGCTACCCGCTGGATGCCGCCATCCTCTTTAGCGACATCCTCACCGTACCCGACGCCATGGGCTTGGGCTTGAGCTTTGCACAGGGCGAAGGCCCGCGTTTTGCCAGCGTGGTCCGCGACGAGGCGGCCGTGGCCGCCCTTGCGGTTCCCGACATGGACAAACTGCGCTACGTGTTCGATGCCGTCACGTCCATCCGCAAAGCTTTGCTTGGGCGCGTGCCCTTGATCGGTTTTTCAGGCAGCCCTTGGACGCTGGCCTGCTACATGGTGGAAGGAGGCGGTTCGGATGACTACCGCTTGGTCAAATCCCTCATGTACAGCCGCCCAGACCTCATGCATCGCATTCTGAGCGTGAACGCCGATGCGGTGGCCCAATACCTCAACGCCCAAATCGAAGCCGGCGCCCAAGCGGTGATGGTGTTTGACAGCTGGGGCGGTGTCTTGGCCGATGGTTTATTTCAACCGTTCAGCTTGGCCTACACCGCGCGCGTGCTTCAGCAGTTGAAGCGCTCGCACGACGGTCAGGTCATTCCGCGGATCGTCTTCACCAAAGGCGGGGGACTGTGGCTGGAAGAAATGGCCGCACTGGACTGCGAAGTCTTGGGTGTGGATTGGACCGTCAATCTGGGCCGGGCACGCGCCTTGGTGGGCGGCTCCGTAGGCGGTACGGGCAAGGCCTTACAGGGCAATTTGGATCCCAACGCCCTCTTCGCGCCGCCAGAGGCCGTGGCGGCCGAAGCCCGACGGGTGCTGGAGAGCTTTGGCACGCCGCACACCGACCCCAGCCAGCCAGGCCCCACGCAAATCTTCAACCTCGGCCACGGCATCAGCCAATTCACCCCCCCAGAGCATGTCGCCGCATTGGTCGAAGCCGTACAC
>VEQC01000313.1 GCA_018883455.1 Limnohabitans sp.
CCAGCGCAGTGCCTGCCAGGAGGGGATTGCGCGCGGATGCTCTTCACGGGTGCCCGCGGCCACCACCCACTCGCCGCTGTGCAAATCGGCCTCGGCCGCCACCGAGCCCTCCGGAGGCTCGGCCAGACGGGGCTCCCAAATCGGTTGCCCCACCGCCAGCACGATCACATAGAGCACCCAGGCCAACCCCAAGTTGGCCAGGGGCCCGGCCAGCACCACCGCGCTGCGGCGCGCAAGGCTTTGTTGGTCCAAGGCATAGCGCATGCGCGAGGGATCGACGCCCTCCTCGCGTGAATCCAGCAATTTGACATACCCGCCCAATGGAATGGCGGCCAGCACAAACTCCGTGCGGGAACCATCGGGCGCGGGCCGCTGCCACTTCAAGAGCGCAGGACCAAATCCAATCGAGAAGCGTTCGACCTGAACCCCGCAGGCACGGGCCATGCGAAAGTGTCCCCACTCGTGCACCGTCACCAGCAAGCCCAGCGCCAAGACAAACGCCAGCAGGGTCATGCCGCGCCCCAGCGTTTGACCTCTGCCTCGGCGTGCTCGCGCGTGCGCCGATCGAGTTCGAGCAGACTGCCCAAGTCAGTGGGGGGTCGCTCGGTGCCTTTGGCCAGACACTGGGCGTTGATGGTCGCGATCTGGTCAAAACGGATGCGTCGCTGCAAGAACGCCTCCACCGCCACTTCGTTGGCGGCATTGAGGATGGCGGTGCTGCCCGTGGGGCCACGCAGGGCTTGCCAAGCCAAGGCCAGGCAAGGGAAGCGCAATTGGTGCGCGGCGTCATGGACCGACTCAAACGTCATGGCCGACAAGCGGGAAAAGTCCAGGTTGGCCGCCCCCGAGGCGATGCGCTCGGGCCAACTCAAGCCGTAGGCAATGGGCACGCGCATGTCGGGCGTGCCCAACTGCGCGACGATCGAGCCATCGCGGTACTGCACCATGGAGTGCACGATGCTTTGCGGGTGGATCACCACATCGAGCCGCTCGGGGCCCAAACCAAAGAGGTAGCGGGCCTCAATCACTTCCAGGCCCTTGTTCATCATGCTGGCGGAATCCACCGAAATCTTGCGCCCCATCACCCAATTCGGGTGGGCACAGGCTTGCTCCGGGGTGACATCGCGCAGGGCTTGCGGCTCGAGCGTGCGAAATGGCCCCCCCGAAGCGGTGAGAATGATCTTGTCCACCCGCCGCTCCCAGGCCGAACGGTCATCGGGCAGGGACTGAAAAATGGCCGAGTGCTCGCTGTCGATGGGCAGGAGCGTAGCGCCGCCTTCGCGCACAGCAGCCAAAAACACCTCGCCGCCCACCACCAAGGCCTCCTTGTTGGCCAGCAGCAGCCGCTTGCCCGCCCGCGCCGCCGCGAGGCAGGGCGACAAGCCCGCAGCCCCCACGATGGCGGCCATCACCATGTCCACCTCGGGGTGCGACGCCACGGAATCGAGGGCCTCGGGCCCCGTGTGCACGACCACGTGCCCCAAGCCTTCGGCGGCGAGGCGTTGCGCCAGCTCGCGTGCGGCCGGGGGATCGACCATGACCACTTCGCGCGGACGGTGCGCGACGCACAAGGCGAGCATGGGCTCCACTTGTCGTGCGCCCGTCAGGGCAAAAACCTCGAAGTCCTCCCGATGACGGGCCAGAACGTCAAGGGTGTTGGTGCCGATGGAGCCAGTCGCTCCTAAAACCGTGATGCGCTTCATGTGGGCCATGCAATCAACATCAATGCCAGGGGCAAGGTGGGCAAGAGCGCATCCACCCGGTCAAGCACGCCACCGTGACCGGGGAGCAATTGGGAGCTGTCTTTCATGCCCGCACTGCGCTTGACCAGCGATTCGATCAAATCCCCCACCACACTCATGGCGACCAAAAACACCGTGGCCAAGACGAGGTAGGCCGCGCCTTTGG
>VEQC01000006.1 GCA_018883455.1 Limnohabitans sp.
TCACCGACCCTTCCCCCGCCACCACCTTCGCCCACGTGGACTCGACCGTGGTGTTGTCGCGTGACATCGCTGCGCTCGGTATCTACCCCGCCGTGGATCCGCTTGACTCCACCAGCCGCCAGCTCGACCCCCACGTGGTGGGCGAGGAGCACTACCACACCGCCCGTGCGGTGCAGGGCACGCTCCAGCGCTACAAGGAACTGCGGGACATCATCGCGATTCTGGGCATGGACGAACTCGCACCTGAAGACAAACTCGTCGTGGCGCGCGCTCGTAAGATTCAGCGTTTCCTCTCCCAGCCGTTCCACGTGGCCGAAGTGTTCACGGGTACCGCAGGCAAGTACGTCTCGCTGGCCGAAACCATCCGTGGCTTCAAGATGATCGTCAATGGCGAATGTGACCACCTGCCCGAGCAGGCCTTCTACATGGTCGGCACCATCGACGAAGCGATCGAAAAAGCCAAGAAACTCTAAGAGGGTTTATGAGCACCTCCACCATGCAAGTCGATGTGGTCAGCGCGGAAGCGTCGATCTTCTCGGGCAAGGCAACCTTTGTGGCTTTGCCCGGTGAGGTTGGCGAGCTCGGCGTCTACCCACGCCACACGCCGCTGATCACGCGTATCCGCCCCGGCTCGGTGCGCATTCAGCTGGCCGATGGTGGCGAGGAGTTCGTGTTTGTGGCGGGCGGCATCTTGGAGATCCAGCCCGACTGCGTGACCGTTCTCTCCGACACGGCCGTGCGCGGCAAAGACCTCGATGAGGAAAAAGCCAACCGCGCCCGTCAGGCCGCGGAAGAGGCCCTGCGCAACGCCAAGAGTGAAGTTGACCTCGCACGTGCGCGTTCGGAGTTGGCTGTTTTGGCAGCCGAACTCTCCGCGCTGCGTCGCTACCGCGCCAAAAAGTAAAAGGGGTTTGGGCCTGTGGGTCCAGCCGCCATCGAAAACAGGCCCTTGTGGCCTGTTTTTTTTGCTTCGGCGACAATTCAGATATGCCCAAGAGTACCCATGCCCTGACCCTCGGGGGAGACCCCGACCGCGTCGAAGCCGCCTTCTACGAGGCCATGCGCAACGGCGACCTCGAACAACTCATGGCCTGTTGGGCCGACGAAGACGAAGTGGTCTGCTTGCATCCCGGCAGTGGTGAGCGCCTCTTGGGATTGGGCGCCATACGCGCGTCGTTTGAGGCCATATTCGCGCAGGGCGCCATTCCCCTGACCGTGCGCGAGGTGCGCAAGATCACCTCCCTCACCAGCGCGGTTCACAGCGTGATCGAGGAAGTGCAAGTCGAGACCGAACAGGGCCCCAAACTCGCCTTCGCCTATGCGACCAACGTCTACCAACGCACACCGCAGGGCTGGCGCCTGGTCGCGCACCACGCCAGCCCCGGCGTGCCGGATGCGCTGCCCGATGTGGACCCCCTCGCCTCCTTAGCCGCACCCACGCAAATTCACTGATGCGAGGACAAGCGCCCGCGTGGCTGCCAGGGGGCCACTTGCAAACCATTTGGGCCGCGCGCGTCGCACGCGCGGAGGACGGACCGCCCGTGGCCTGGCGCCGTGAGCGATGGAACACTCCGGACGCCGATTTTGTGGATGTCGATTGGGTCGATGCACCCAAGCCCGATGCGCCCACCGTGGTGCTCTTTCACGGGCTCGAAGGCTCACGCCACAGCCACTACGCCCGCGCATTTGCGTGCGTGGCCCGGGCGCGGGGCTGGCGCTTGGCTTTGCCGCACTTTCGCGGCTGCAGTGGCGAGATCAACCTCGCACCCCGCGCCTACCACTCGGGCGACAGCGCGGAAATTGAATTCCTGCTGCAACAAGTCGCAGAGCGGGTGGCGGGTCCACGCTACGCGGTTGGCGTGTCACTCGGCGGCAATGCCCTCATGCGCTGGGCGGGGGAGCAAGGCGCGGCTGCCTCACAGCGCGTGCGTGCCGTGGCCTCGATATGCGCCCCATTGGATTTGCTCGCCAGTGGACGACAATTGGGACAGGGCTTTAACCTCAGGGTCTACACCCCCATGTTTCTGCAAACCATGAAACGCAAAGCGCGCCAAAAGTGGGAACAGTTCCCCGAACTGTTCGACCTCCCCCGCGCGCTGGCCGCACGCGACCTGTGGGCGTTTGACGACGCCTTCACCGCGCCTGTGCATGGCTACCGGGGGGTTGAAGATTACTGGACCCGCGCCTCAGCCAAACCCCTGTTGCCCCAAATCCAACTGCCCGCCTTGCTCCTCAACGCGCGCAATGACCCTTTCATCCCGGCCTCTAGCCTGCCCCAAGCCTACGAAGTGGGCCCGCAAACCGTATGCTGGCAACCCGACTGGGGTGGCCATGTGGGTTTTGCGCAGGGGCCATTTCCCGGTCAAGTCTTGGGCTTGCCACAAGACATCTTGGACTGGCTTGGCCAAACTGGAGGCGCACATGGATGATCTCGTCAGACAAGCCATGGCCAAGTGGCCCAATGTGCCCGATTGCTACGGTTGGTTGGGGCTCGATGCGCGGGGCGATTGGTATATGCGAGACGACCGCACCCAAGCCCTGGGCGACTTCGCCCACAGCCGCGGCTCCCGTTTACAGCACGACAAACTCATCGCCTTCATTGGCCGCAACTACGCCTGCGATGCCAGCGGGCGCTGGTATTTCCAAAACGGACCCCAGCGCGTGTACGTGGAATTGTTGATCACCCCCTGGATCTGGCGCTTGCAACCCGATGGCCAAGTGCTCAGTCACACCGGAGAGCCCGTCCAAGTGAGCGCGAGCTGGTTAGACGAAGCAGGGCGCCTGTACTTACAAACCGCCCAAGGCCTGGGCCTGGTGCACAGCCAAGACATGCTCGCCGCCGCCGAGGCCATCGAGGCCGGCCGCTGGCAGCCCGAGACCGTGCAAAGCGACGAGCTGCCGCAGCGCTTTGGCTTTGTCAAAAGCCCGCTGGCGAGCAAAGGACAACAGGACGGGCTGCTGTGCCAACCAAATCACTGAGCGGTGTAGCCGGGCAGTTGGGGCGCCCATAGCCTTCGGAACAGGGTGCCCCAAGTTCAGAGACATGAAAAACCGGCCTCTTGGGCCGGTTGAAACCGAGTCAGGGCGGACTTATTTCTTAGGTTCAGCCAGGTTGCCACCGGATTTGTTGGCCATGTAGACCACCGCACGACCGATTTCAAGGTCGCTGAAGGCACCGCCGCCCTGAGCCGCCATGTTGCCCTTGCCCTTGAGTGCGGAGACCAGGAGCGCGTCATAGCCTTTGCCAATGCGCGCACCCCAGGCCGCGTTGTCACCCAGCTTGGGCGCACCCAATGCCCCGGAACTGTGGCAAGCACCACACTGGGCCTGATAGACCTGTTCACCCGAACGCAGCTCACCGCCACCGGCAGATTGCAGCTGGACCGAGCCAACTTTCTGAATGCGGCTGGCGACCGCTTGCGCGTCCATGGACGCATTGTTAGCGTTGCCACAGGCCACCAGGCCAAGTGAGGCAAAAGAGAGGGCAAGGAGAAGACGCATGTGGAAATCCTGTCTGGAATGAGGCAAAGCCGATATCTTAACTTCTCCCCCTACAATAGGCTTTCAGGCGTGCGACTGTAGCTCAGTGGATAGAGTATTGGCCTCCGAAGCCAAGGGTCGTGGGTTCGATCCCCGCCAGTCGCGCCAAATCCTTCCAAGCGTTCGTGCAATTCTGGAAGTCAGTAGACCATTATTCTGCAAAGCACTCTACTGACAAAGGCCACATAGCGAACCCTTTAAGTCAGAAGTGACCCACCAACGAAGGGGGGGCGAGGCTTTAAAAAGCGGCCTCTTCGAATGGGCCGCGTTGGGTTAGTGCTTCATGTTAGTGCTTCATCCTTGTACAAAGCATCCGACGGTTATACAAAGTTTTCCGGTATAAATTACTTGAGTCTTTCGGGATTTTTGGACTCCACCCAAGTCGAAAAACCTGCTTTGTGTTTAGAATGAAAGAATCCCGCCCTAGGCAGTAAGCCGTCCGATCATCCTGGACGAGCCGATCCCTAGGGCGTTTTTGTTTCAATCGTGCGCACTGGAGGACAAATGCCAACGGCAATTCTGATCGATGGCGCTTTTTTCGTGAAACGATTTAGGAGCATCGAACCGGATAACGCCTACAACGCCTCAAGGGCTGCCGAATTCGCGTTTGGGTGTGCCATGGCGCATTTGATGGAGCCAGCACCTCGAAAAGAACCCAGACGTCGGCGTGATTTGTATCGTATTTTCTTTTATGACTGTCCACCATTGGACAAAAAACTCCACAACCCCATCACCTAAAAGAGTGTCGATTTTTCCAAGTCATCTGAAGCCACATTTCGTCTGGAGTTACACAATAAGTTGCGCGATAAGCGCAAAGTGGCTCTCAGACTGGGGCATTTAGCAAGTGACACGCCTTGGACGATCAAGCCCCAAGTCATTCAAGATTTGTTAAAGGGCAAATGCAGGTATGAAGAACTTAAGGAGAGCGATGTAGTCCCCAGCGTGAGACAAAAGGGCGTTGATATGAGGATTGGCATCGATATTTCTTCGCTAGTTCTGAAAAAACAGGTCGATCAAATCGTTCTCATTGCGGGTGACGCAGACTTTGTGCCCGCTGCTAAATTGGCGCGGCGAGAGGGAGTCGATTTCATCCTCGACCCCATGTGGCAAGCAATTCCAGCAGGTTTGAAAGAGCACATCGATGGGCTACGGACGACGAGTGCGAAGCCCAAAATGAAAAAAGATGCTTTAGCACAGCCCCTGACAAGCATGGAACAAGGCGGCAGGGGCTGATGACCTAGACCGCGCGCGCCAGCCGCACGGCATGTACCCAGGCCGCCATTCCCCCTGCTATTTGGTTTTTTGGCGACGCACCGCTGCTTTGCGGACAGGCTGGGTTGGTTGCGTCACGTTGGGCTCGGGCGTGGCTGCAATCATTTCCACGTTGACCAGGGGTAGCCATGCAGTACCCCAAGGGCCGCGTGCCGTGATCGTGGCGATTTGCTCTCGGATAGCGCCCATCAAGGTCGTTGCGGCAGCATAGCGTCGCATGCGCAGTGCGTTGGGGTCATTGGCCTCGGGCATCCAGACACCGAATTCGGCGAAAGCTTTGATGGTGATTTGATAAGGTGCGCCCTCACCTGGCCCCGCCTCTTTGGTGCGAATGATCATGCCTGCCGTGACTTGGGGGGCACCCTCATCGTGCGCATAAAGAAATCCAATGTCGATCGCTTCGAGGTCGATCTCCTTAGGATTCTTGAGTGTGGAATACGCACTTGCAGCCATGGGAACGGCGTCAACCGAAAGCGTCGGAAAAACAAGATCTTTAAGCTGAAGCGGCATGATTTTCGACATGCATGGGACTTTCTTTCACGATTTCAAAAAATGCATTGGACCAACCCCGTGCATGAGAGAGCGGCGCGGGTGAGTTGTTTTGCCAAACATCAAACCAGCGCACATTGGCATCTTTGTTTGCGAGGTGAATGTGTACATTGGCGTCGAGGGCATGGGCGAGTTTGGCCATCGTCTCAGCTGAGATATTCGTTGGGCCACGAAAAAGTTTGCTGATGTAGGCAGGGCTTGCATGGATGCGTCTCGCCAGCTCTGACTTTGTCACGCCCTGCTCATCCATTTTTCTTTTGACTTCGGATAAAAAGCGGAGCTTGAGTTGTTCGCTCAGAAAAACGGGCGATTGGTATTCTTTTTCGTAAAGGGATTTAAAACTGTTCATGGGTTCACTCCTTCCACTCCACTGAGCTGGCGGCTTCGTATAACTTCTTCTGTCGGATGGCTGTTTGAACCTCCCTGCGGGGTGTTTTTTGCGACTTCTTCAGAAAAACATGGGTGCATAGCACCACTTTTCCACTGTCCAGTTTAAAAAAGGGGACTCTGAGTGGACCTGCGATGAACTCGTAGATGTTTTCATTTCTATCGATGCGGTGACATTGTTCGGTGGACAACACCCCAAGACCATGCTTCGCGGCGTGTTCAATCAGGGCCAGCAAACGAGCTCGGTGTCTCTCTTGCGCAGTCTCCAATTTCAAAAGTGCCTCTAAGAGAGGACAGTGATCTTGCCCACGCTTTACTTTTGCCACAGCGCCGATACGAATGCAGCCAGATTTGATTTCGAAGACTTTCAATATTAACCTGTAGGTTAAGAGCTTGGAAGGGTTCTGTTGCGCGTCGGTCTGAAAAATGAATTGAAAACGAAAAAAGAAATCGAAAACAAGAAAAGTGTAATATAGTACTATTTTAAGGGCAAATGGGGGCTCGCCCGTGGCTATTGACAGGCAAATATTGCCGAAAAAAGAGAATGGCTGAAAGGGCGCGCGTGCGTGCCGTAACAGCCTCGCGTAGCCGTTTAGCCCGCGCGCGCCTGCCGCACGGCGTGTTCCCAGGCCGCCATTTTTTCGGCGGCTTGGTCGCGTGCGAGGGTGGGCAGGAAGCGTCGCTCGATTTGCCACTGGGCGGCGAGGTCGTCGAGGTTGGCGTACACCCCGACGTGCAAGCCTGCGAGGTAGGCGGCGCCTAGGGCGGTGGTTTCGGTCACTTTGGGGCGCAGGACGGGAATACCCAGCAAATCGGCTTGCATTTGCATGAGCAAATCGTTCACGCAGGCACCGCCATCCACACGCAGCTCACTCACCGCGGTGCCGCCGTGGGCTTGGACGTCGCGGTTCATGCTCTCGAGCAACACGGTGCTTTGGTAGGCGATGCTCTCCAACGCCGCGCGCGCGATGTGCGCCATGGAAGTGCCGCGCGTGAGACCGGCGAGGGTACCGCGTGCTTGCGCGTCCCAATAGGGCGCGCCAAGGCCCGTGAAGGCGGGCACGAACACCACGCCTCCGGCGTCGGGCACGCTTTGCGCGAGGGCCTGCACCTCGCTGCTGGCCTGAATGGCGTGCAAGCCATCGCGCAGCCACTGCACGACCGCGCCACCAATGAACACGCTACCTTCCATGGCGTATTGCGGGGCGCCTGCGGGTTGGGCTGCGGCGGTGGTGATCAGACCGTTCTCGCTCACGGGCAAGTGGGAGCCCGTGTGCATGAGCATGAAGCAGCCCGTGCCGTAGGTGTTCTTCGCCATCCCGGGCTTGAAACAGGCTTGGCCAAAGAGGGCGCTTTGCTGGTCGCCCGCTACGCCGCCAATGGGAACGGCGGCGCCGAGCACGTCGGCATGGGTGCGACCGAAGTCGGCGCTGGAGTCGAGCACCTCGGGCATGAGGCTTGGCGGAATGTCGAGCGCGGCCAGCAAGTCGGTGTCCCAACGGCGGGTGCGGATGTTCCAGAGCAGGGTGCGCGAGGCATTGCTCACATCGGTCACGTGGCGTTCACCGCGCGTGAGTTGGTAGATGAGCCAACTGTCAATCGTGCCAAAGGCCAAGTGCCCTTGTTCGGCCAAGGCGCGGGCACCCGGGACGTGGGTCAAGAGCCAGTGCAGCTTGGTGGCGGAGAAGTAGGCGTCAATGCGCAGACCTGTTTTCTCGACCACGGCGGGCTCTAGGCCGCGCGCGCGCAAGTCCACACACAAGGGCTCGGTGCGCCGGTCTTGCCAGACGATGGCGTTGTGGATGGGCCGCCCAGTGCGGCGGTCCCACACCACCGTGGTCTCGCGCTGGTTGGTAATGCCAATGGCCGTGATCTCGCGCGCGTGCAGCCCCGCTTGCGTGAGGGCCGCTTGCACGGTGGCGAGTTGAGACGACCAGATCTCCATGGCGTCGTGCTCCACCCAACCGGGCTGGGGGTAGATCTGGCCAAACTCCTGCTGCGCCATGGCCACCATTTGGCCCTCCGGTGTGAACACAATGCTGCGCGAGCTTGAGGTGCCTTGGTCAATGGCAAGCAAATAAGCCATGGGTTACTCCAATCGATCAGTCGGAATCTGCCACCACGCATTCCACCCCGGCTTGCTGCAGGAGGGGCGCGAAGGGGGCGGGCGGGGGGAGGTCAGTGAAAAACACATCCAAGTCTTGCAGGTGGCCGAGCTCGACCATGGCGGGGCGATTGAACTTGGTGTGGTCGGCCGCCATCCAAACTTCGCGCGCATGGGCCATCAACGCCCGAGTCACCTTCACTTCGCGAAAGTCGTAATCGCGCAAGGTGCCGTCCGCTTCAATGCCGCTCACCCCCACGAGGCCAATGTCCACTTTGAACTGGCTGAGAAACTCGACGGTGGCCTCACCCACAATGCCTTGGTCGCTCGCGCGCACGCTGCCACTCGCCACGATCACCTCGCATTGGGGGTTGGTGCTCAGGAGTGCCGCGATGTGCAGGTTATTCGTGATCACGCGCAAGTCGCGGTGCTGCATGAGTGCCTGGGCAATGGCTTCGGTGGTGGTGCCAATGTTCATCATGAGCGAGCAGCCGTTGGGAATGCGCGCGGCTACCGCGCGCGCGATGCGCTGCTTGGCCTGCGCGGCCATGGCTTGGCGCTGCCGGTAAGCCACGTTCTCGGTGGTCGAGCCGGGCAAGCGCACGCCGCCATGAAAGCGCGCGAGCATGCCCGCCTCGGCCAGGCGCTGCACGTCGCGGCGCACGGTCTGCAACGTCACGCCAAAACGCTCGGCCAAGGCCTCGATGCTGAGGGTGCCTTGGTGCCGAACGGCTTCCACGAGCTGGGACTGGCGCGGGTTCAAATCCATGGTGCTGAGAACATAGACGAAAAAGAAAAGCCTGAGTTTAGGGTCAATCCGGAGTCTAAACGAATAAAATTAGAACATAATCGAAAATAAACGAACATCCCGTGGGGTCTTAAATCCTCGCCAGACCCGTCTCACCGGACCAAGCGCCGTTGCGCCAAAGCCCGTACCGAACCATGTCACGCCAAACCCTGCTGCAAGAACTCCAGGCCGTCGAGCACTATGACCTCACCGTCGTGGGCGGCGGGGCCACGGGCTTGGGGGTGGCTTTGCACGCAGCCTTGCGCGGCCATCGGGTGGCGTTGTTGGAGGGGCACGACTTCGCCAGTGGCACCTCGTCGCGTTCGACCAAGCTGCTCCATGGCGGGGTGCGCTATTTGGCGCAGGGCAACATGGGTTTGGTGCGTGAGGCGCTGCGGGAGCGCTCGGTGGTCATGGCCATGGCGCCGCATTTGGCCCAGCCCCTGGCGTTTGTCATGCCCAGCTACAACGCATGGTCCACGCCACTTTACGCGCTGGGCTTGAAGCTCTACGACGTCCTCGCCGGCACTGCCGGTCTCGGGCCCACGCGCTGGCTCAATCGGCACGCCACGTTGGCGGCCTTGCCGGGCTTGCGTGCGGCGGGCTTGCGCAATGGGGTGCAGTATTGGGACGGCCAGTTTGAGGACGCCCGTTTGGCCCTGACGCTGGCGCAAACGGCCGCTCGCGCGGGGGCGCTGCTGCTTAACCACACCCGGGTCACGGCGGTCACGCCGCCCGACGCGCAAGGCTTGCACACCGTGCATGCCTGCGACGCCATCTCGGGGCGCACGCTGGTCTTGCGCAGCCGCGCGGTGGTGAACGCGACGGGGGTGTGGGTGGACCAGTTGCGCACGCAAAGCGCGCCGGATGCGCAGCGCTTGGTCTCGCCCAGTCAGGGCGTGCACGTGGTGGTAGACCAGCGCTTCATGCCCACGCGACAAGCCTTGCTCGTGCCGCGCACCCGCGATGGACGCGTGCTCTTTGCCGTGCCCTGGTTGGGGGCCTTGGTGCTCGGCACCACCGACACCCCGCGCACCGATTTGCCGCAGGACCCGGAACCATTTGCGCACGAGGTGGATTTCATTCTGCAAGAAGCAGCACAGGTGCTCCAGCAGCCCATCACGCGCCAAGATGTCAAAAGTGTGTGGGTGGGTTTGCGCCCGCTCGTCGCCCAACAAGCGGGGCAAGAGACCAAAGCACTCTCGCGCGAACACACCTTGGTGCGCGAGGCCAACGGCATGATCAGCATCACGGGGGGCAAGTGGACCACGTTTCGCGTCATGGCCGAGGACACGCTCGCCGCCTGTGTGGCCGCCGGGGCCTTGCCCGCGCGTGCGGCGCCGCAGAGCTTGCGCGCGCCCCTCGTGGGGGCACTGCCCGGTGCGGCGGCGGTGTCGTTGGCGCAGCCGCCGGGGCCGCATTTGTATGGGACGGCGCAAGCGGACGTGGCGCGCTTGGCGGGAGCCGACCAACCGCTGGGCATGGGCTTGACTGAGGCCATGGTGCGCTTTGCCGCTCGCGAGGAGTGGGCCATCACGGTGGAAGACGTGTTGGCGCGGCGCTGGCGCGCGCTGTTTTTGGATGCCCGTGAGGCGCGGCGCATGGCTGCGGCTGTAGCGCGCATTCTGCAAGCCGAGACGGGGCATGACCCGCAATGTGCGGCATTTGAGGCCTTATGCGAACGCTACACCTTGGCTTGAGTGTTGGCCGCGGTGCTGCCGCGCACCACCAGCGCGCAGGGCAAGTGGCAGTCGGTTGGCGACTGGCCATGCAAGAGGCGCTGGCGCAAAATCTCGGCGGTGGTGCGACCAATCTCCACGCGCGGCGGACGCAGGGTGCTGAGCCCTGGGGCGATCTGAGCGCCCAGGGGGAAGTCGCCAAAGCCAAGCACGGCCAAATCCTTCGGCACCTCAAGCCCATGGCTTTGGGCTTCGAGCAAAGCCCCCAGGGCGAATTGATCGTTGGCAAATGCCACCGCCCGCACGTGGGGATGCGCTTGACGCAATTCGTGCAGGGCAGCGCGCCCGGCCTCCGTGGGGTCACCCAAGTTGGCGTTCAGAAGGGGGGCCACGAGGCCGGCTTGACGCGCCGCATGCACAAAGCCTTGGGCGCGCTCGTGCGCCCGAAAGTCTTCGACCACGCCGCTGTCAACGAATGCCAAGGCGCGGTGGCCGCACGCCATGAGGTGCTCGGCCATTTGGGCGCCCACCTCGCGATGGTCAAAGCCCACTTGCACCCAGCCTGCGGGGTGCTTGGGGCGCGCGTGATCCCAGATTTGGAAGACCGGCGTGCCATGTGCGACGGCTTGTTGCAGCAAGTGGTGCGTGGCGGGCAGATGTTGACGCCCCGTCACAATGAGCGCCGCCGGGTGCCAGCCCAGCACCGCACGCAGTTGCTCCACCTCGCGCTCGAGCGAGTAGGCATACGACATGAGCATGAGTTCGTAGCCCGAACCGTCCAGCCCTTCAATCAGACCTTGGATGGTTTCGGCAAAGATCGAGTGCCCAATGTTGGGAATGAGCGCGGCCACCAGGCGGGAGTGCCCGCTGGCGAGTTGACCGGCTTGCACATTGGGCACATACCCCAAGGCGTCGATCGCCTGTTGCACCCGTTGCGCGGTCTCGGCCGCCACGCGTTCGGGCTCGCGCAAGTAACGCGACACCGTGATGCGGGTGACCCCTGCACGGGCGGCGATGTCGTGCAAGGTCACACGACCATGGCCTCGACGGGGACGGCGCGGGGGAAGGGGGGCAGAGTCCAAGGGTTTTGCCGGATGAAAATAGCTTGTGGTTCAAATCATGTTACCGCTAACATCAGACCCTGACAAGATTCCGGAATCGGTCATGACCAAAACAACTGCGGATTTGCGCAGCCGTCGCTGGTTCAATGCGAGCGGCATGCGTGCCTTTGCCCATCGCCAACGCATTCAGCAAATGGGCTTGCGTCGGGAAGACGTGATGGATCGGCCCATCATCGGGCTCATCAACACTTGGAGCGATCTCTCGCCCTGTCATGCGCATTTGCGAGAGCGTGCCGAGGCCGTCAAGCGCGGCATTTTGCTCGCTGGGGGCATGCCGTTTGAGTTGCCCGCCATGAGCTTGGGCGAGGTGCTGGTCAAGCCCACCACCATGCTGTATCGCAACTTTCTCGCCATGGAGGTGGAGGAGCTCATTCGCTCTTTGCCCTTGGATGGCGTGGTCTTGCTCGCCGGTTGTGACAAAACCGTGCCGGGCACGATCATGGGCGCGACGAGTGCGGGCCTGCCCTTCATCTTCTGCCCCGCCGGTCCCATGCTCAACGATCGTTACGTGCGCGCGGGGCAACCCGAACGACGCATTGGTGCGGGCA
This sequence comes from Limnohabitans sp., assembly GCA_018883455.1. Classification (GTDB taxonomy): domain Bacteria; phylum Pseudomonadota; class Gammaproteobacteria; order Burkholderiales; family Burkholderiaceae_C; genus Limnohabitans. The sequence goes on from VEQC01000006.1 coordinate 11,988, forward strand.
CCCACACGCGCATGTTCTGGGACGAATACCAAGCCGGTGCGGTCAGCGATGCCGAATGGGTGCAACTCGAAGGCCGCATGACGCGCTCGCCAGGCACCTGCAACACCATGGGTACGGCCAGCACCATGGCAGGCATTGCCGAAGCACTGGGGCTGACCTTGCCGGGCGCCAGTTCCATTCCGGCCATGGACGCCGCGCACCCGCGCATGGCCACCGACTGTGGTGAACGCATCGTGGCGATGGTGTTTGAGGACCTCACCCCGGCCAAACTGCTCACCCCCGCTGCATTCCACAACGCTGCGGCCGTGACCATGGCCATGGCGGGCTCGACCAACGCGTCTATCCACCTCTTGGCCATGGCCCGACGTGCCGGCGTGTCGTACGGGCTGCAGGACTTGGATGCCATGGCGCGCCAAGTCCCCGTGTTGGCCAACCTCTTCCCCAGTGGCGAGGGCTTGATGGAGGACTTCCACTACGCGGGTGGCTTGCCCGCCTTGATGAACCGCATCCGTGCGCACCTGAAGACCGATTGTCTTACCGTCAATGGCCGCACCTTGGGTGAAAATTTGGCAGGCCGAACCGCGCAGAACGACGACGTCATTCGCCCACTGGATCGACCGGTGAGCACCGCCCCCGCGCTAGCGGTTTTGCGCGGTAACCTCGCGCCGCACGGCGCGGTCATCAAGCCCAGCGCCGCGAGCGAGAAGTTTTTCAAGCACCGTGGCCGCGTGTTGGTGTTTGATTCGCCCGCCGCGCTGAATGCCGCCTGTGCCGATCCCGCGCTCGACTGCGACGAGAACACCATCTTGGTGTTGCGCAACGCGGGGCCGATTGGTGCGCCCGGCATGCCCGAGTGGGGCAACCTGCCGATCCCGAAAAAGCTACTCGACCAAGGCGTGCGCGACATGGTGCGCATTTCCGATGCGCGCATGAGCGGCACCCATTACGGCACCTGCGTCTTGCATGTGAGCCCAGAGTCTGCCGCCGGGGGCGTGCTCGCCCTCGTGCAAAACGGGGACATGCTGCGCATGGACATCGCGGCGCGTGAACTGGAATTGGAGGTGGATGAGGCTGAGCTCGCGCGCCGTCGTGCCGCCTGGCAACCCCCGGCTAAGCCCTACACCCGAGGCTTTGTGCGGTTGTACCAAGAACACGTCACCCAAGCCCACGAAGGGTGTGACTTCGATTTTCTGCAAGGCACGGGAGACACTCCCGAGCCCGCCATTTACTAAAGGAAGCGGCATGTTTGAGCGCCCCCTCGTTTGTCACGATGCCAGGAGCCGTCCATGAGTGCGGTGGCCCTGCGGCAAGTGGAGAAAAGTTACCCCGGTGCCGGTCGCGTGGTGCACGGAGTCGATCTGGAGGTGCGCGCGGGGGAGTTCTGCGTGTTTGTCGGGCCCTCGGGCTGCGGCAAGTCCACCTTGCTGCGCATGGTGGCGGGACTGGAAGAGATTACCGGCGGGGAGATCGCTATTGGCGGGCAAGTGGTCACCGCCTTGCCGCCACGCCTGCGCGACATTGCCATGGTGTTCCAAGATTACGCGCTCTACCCGCACAAGAACCTCTATGAAAACATGGCGTTTGGCCTGCGCTTGCGCAAGACGCCGGAAGACGAAATTGACCGGCGCGTGATGGACGCCGCACGCCTCTTGCGCATCGACCATTTGCTCGATCGCAAGCCCGCGGCGCTCTCCGGTGGGCAGCGCCAGCGCGTGGCGATTGGCCGGGCCATCGTGCGTCAGCCGCAAGTGTTTCTGTTCGATGAGCCGCTCTCCAACCTGGACGCCCAATTGCGCGGCGAGATGCGCACCGAGATCAAGAAGCTTCACCAGCGTTTAGGCGCAACTATCATTTACGTCACGCACGATCAGGTCGAGGCCATGACGTTGGCCGATCGCATTGCCGTGATCAACGCCGGGCGCGTCATGCAATACGACACCCCCCAGGCGATTTACAACCAACCGGCGGCCCACTTCGTGGCGGGCTTTACCGGCTCGCCACCGATGAATTTGCTCGCGGGAACCGTCACCGCAGACGGGGTGCAACTCGGGCCCCAAAGCGTGCCCTTGCCGGCGGCCTTGCGCGCCTTGGCCAAGCCGGGCCAGGCGGTCCATCTGGGTGTGCGGCCCGAGCACATTTTGTTGCAGCCCCAAGCCGATACCCTGTCGGTTGCCAGCGAAGTGGTCATCATCGAGCCCCTGGGCGCAGAGACCTTGGTCACGGTACGCTTGGGCGATGGCGAGGCCGTGGCGCGCTGTGGGGCGGATTTCCGTGCCGCTCCCGGCACCCCCATCACGGTTTACTTGCAATCGGCGCAACTGCATTTGTTTGACCAAGCCACGGGCTTGAATTTAAGGAGTCCCACATGAAATTTCGCCACGTATTGTGGTCCTTGGTCAGCGCTGGGTTGGCCACGCTGGCGCAGGCGCAGCCTGCGCGCTTTCCCGAGCGGCCCATCACCATGGTGGTGCCCTTCGGGCCGGGGGGCACCGCCGACATCATGGCGCGCATTCTGGCCGATGGGTTCTCGCGCCAGTTGGGGGGCTCGGTGGTGGTGGTCAACACGGCGGGTGCAGGTGGGGCCATTGGCATGGCCCAAGTCGCGCGGGCTCGCCCCGACGGCTACACGCTCTCGATGACCACCATTGGCCCGCTTGTCATCCAACCCTCCCGGCGGGACAACACGGGCTATCAGCCCGACGGGTTTGACTACATCTGCGGCACCTACGATGTGCCCTTGCTCACCCTGGTGCCCGAGCAATCGCCCTATAAGAACTACGCCGCCTTGGTGAGTGCGGCCAAGCAGGCTTCGGGGCGTTTCAATTACGGTTCTTCCGGAGTGGGCACCGCGTTGCACATCAGTGCCTTGGAGCAGTGGCAACACCACGGCGTGCAAGCGCTGCATGTGCCCTACAAGAGCACGGGCGATATGGTGGTGCCCTTGAAGAACGGCGAAATTCAGGTTTTCAACGAAACCCCGCCGGTGGCCGTGCAACACCAGCTGCGCGCCCTCGTCGCGCTCTCGGACAAACGGGTGCCGGGTTTTGAGCAGGTGCCCAGCGCCAAGGAGCTTGGTCTGCCCGTGCGGGGCTCGGTTTGGGGCGGTTTGGTCGCCCCCAAGGGCCTGCCCGCCGCCTTGCGTCAACAACTCGAAGACGCCTGCCGCGCCGCCACCGACACCACCCTCTACAAAGCCCGCGCCCAAGCGGCCAACAGCCCCTTGGTCTGGCGCGACGGCGAAGCCTTTCGCCGCTTCGCCATGGCCGAGGCCGACAAAATGCGCCGAATCGTGGAGACCCACGGTTTGCGTGAGAAATGAATTCAAGCCGATTGACAGACCAACCGAAGGAGACTCCCATGAAACGTCGTTTTCTCTTAGCGGCCACCCTCACCGCCACCCTCGTGGCGGGCCAGAGCTTGGCCCAGCAAACCAACCTGCGCGTGTTCTCTGGCGGGCAAAACCAGCGCCCAGACCTCATGCGCAAATTGTTTGACCAATACCAAGCCGCCAACCCTGGTGTGAAGATCGACATCGAAACCGGTGGCGCCACCTCCGAGCTGCAACGCCAGTACCTGAGCACCGTGCTCAACGCCAAGGATTCGGCCATCGACATTTACATGATCGACATCGTCAACCCCGCGCAGTACTTTGGCGCGGGCTGGCTCGAACCCCTCAACGCGTACCTGGGCAACCCCGCCGAAGTCATGAAGCCCTACTTGCCGGTGTACGCCAGCGCCAACGTGATTGACGGCAAGATCGCTGCCATGCCGGCCTTTGCCGACGCCATGTTCATGTACTACCGCAAGGACTTGCTCGACAAATACGGCCTCAAGGAACCCAAGACATGGGACGAACTCGCCGCTGCCGCCAAAAAGGTGCAAGAGGGCGAGAAGAACCCGAACCTCCAAGGCCTCTCCATTCAGGGCGCGCCCATCGAGGGCGCGGTCTGCACCTTCCTCCTGCCTTACTGGAGCCAGGGCAAGGATTTCAACGACGCCAACGGCAAGCTGACGCTCGACAAGGCCGCCGCCACCCAGGGCATGAACCTCTGGCTCAACATGGTTGACCAAGGTGTGTTGAAGAAGAACATTGCCGAGGTCACCACGCCCGTGACCGTGAGCGAGTTCAAAGCGGGCCAGGTGGTGTTTGCCATCAACTGGGGCTTTGCCTGGGATCGCTTCAAGGATGACGCCGACAGCCAAGTCAAAGGCAAAGTGGGCGTGATGCCCCTGCCCGCCATGGCCGGGGGCAAGAGCGCCACCTGCGTGGGGGGCTGGCAGTGGGCGGTGAGCGCCTTTAGCAAGAACAAGGCGGAAGCGGCCAAGCTCGTGCGCTTCATGTCCACGCCACAAGCCAGCAAGTTCTTGGCCGTCGAGGGCTCACTCTTGCCCACCTACCAGTCGGTTTACACCGATGCGGACGTCACCCGCGTCGTGCCTTGGTTCAAGGATGCCGCCAATGTCGTGATTGCTGGTCGTAGCCGTCCGCTCTCCAAGGACTATGGTCAGGTGAGCGATGTGGTGCGCACGACCACCAGCGCCATCTTGGCTCGCACCAAGAAGCCCGAAGAAGGCGTGGCAGAGATCGAATCGCGCCTGAGCCGGGTGATGCGTTAAACCCATGACCCAGGCCATGCCCCGTCCAAAGGCCTCCTGGCTGGATCCGAGCGATCGGACGCTGGCCTGGGTGCTGCTCGCGCCGGCTTTTTTGCTCTTGGCGCTCATCGTGGTCTACCCCATCGGCAAGCTGATCTGGAACAGTTTCTTTGATCTGCGACTCTCGGGGGGGCGGGGCGGCCAATTTATCGGTTGGGAAAATTACGTTCTGGTCTGGCGCGATGCCGATTTTTGGAACGCGGTGGGCAACACCCTCTTCATCACCGTGGTCACGGTTCCCGGGGCCTTGGTGGTGGGCTTGGGCTTGGCCTTGCTCGCCAACTTGCCGTTTCGGCGCAAGTGGCCGGTACGCCTGGCTTTGCTTTTGCCTTGGGCGCTGCCTTTGTCGTTTGCGGGATTGATATTTGCGTGGTTCTTTCACACCGAGTATGGTGTGGTCAACGATGTGGCGCGACGCCTGGGGGCCACCACCGAACCCGTGATGTGGTTGCTGCGGCCAAACTGGGCGATGACGGCCATTTGCCTGACCATCATCTGGAAAACCTCGTCCTTCATGGCCCTCATTTTGTTGGCGGGGTTGCAGATGATTCCGCGCTCCTTGTACGAGGCTGCCGAAGTCGATGGGGCCACCCGTTGGCAGCAGTTCTGGCAGGTCACCCTGCCCATGCTCATGCCCAGCATTGTGGTGGCGCTCATCTTCCGCACCATCACGGCCTTGCAAACCTTTGACATTCCCTACACCATGACCAAGGGGGGGCCGGGCAACGCCACCGAAACCCTGGCCATGCTGATTCACAAAAACACCATCGATTACCTCGATGTGGGCTACGGCTCGACTTTGGCGGTCTTCATGTTCATCATTTCGTTGGGCGTCACGGCCATCTATCTGCGCCGCATCGGGAGCCAGGCATGATGGCGCAAGGCTTGTGGTCCGCGCGCGGCTTGCGCATGATCGCAGCAGGGATCGTGGTGGTCAATGGCTTCTTCCCGGCGCTGTGGATCTTGCTCACCTCGCTCAAGGTGGAGGTCGAGTTGGTGAAAAAGCCCATCACCTGGTGGCCCGATAACCCGACGCTGCAAAACTATGTGCAGGCCTTTACCGATCAGCCCTTGCTGCTCTACATGAAGAACAGTTTGTGGGTGGCGGTGGTGGCGACAGTGGCCTCCTTGCTGGTTTCGGCTTGCGCGGCCTACGCCATCGCGCGTTTGAACTTACGCCATCGGCAGTTGATTCTCACCTGCATCGTGGCGTCGAGCATGTTTCCGCTGGTCACGCTCTTGGTGCCCATCTTTGAGACCATGCGCGCACTCAACCTGCTCAACACCTACACGGCTTTGGTCTTGCCCTACATCGTGCTGAATTTGCCGGTGTGCACGCTGGTGCTGGTGGGGTTCTTTCAAAGCATTCCGCGCGACTTGGAAAACGCTGCCATGATCGATGGCTGCACACGCTTGGGCGCGCTCTGGCGCGTGGTGGTGCCCCTCTCCGCGCCGGGGGTGTTCACCGCCGGCATTTTGGCGTTTGTCAACGCGTGGGACGAATTCCTCCTCGCCCTGTCACTCAACGCAAGCGCAAGCATGCGCACGCTGCCCGTGGGCATCACGCTCTATCAGGGCGAATTCTCGTTTCCCTGGCCCATCATTTCGGCGGCGCTGATCGTGGCCATCGTGCCGCTGGCGATTCTGATCGCCTCTTTCCAAGAGCGCGTGGTCAGTGGCCTCACCCAAGGCGGCCTCAAAGGCTGAACCTTCTTCGAAGTCTTGTTTATGAAACCCATTCGATACGGCATCATTGGTTGCGGCAGCATGGGCCGCGAGCACATTGAAAACCTCAAGGCGCTCGGCGGCGTGCGCGTGACGGCGTTGGCCGACACCCACCGCCCGAGCCTCGATGCCGCTTTGGCGCTGCTGCCTGATCACCCGCCCACGGTGTTTGCCACGCCAGAGGCGTTGCTGCAAAGCGATTTGTGCGATGCGGTGGTGATCGCCACACCCAACTTCACGCATGCGGGCATCTTGCGCCAAGCCCTGGCTACCCCCATGCACATCTTGATTGAAAAACCGCTCGTCACCCGCATCGAGGACGGCCTCGATCTCGTACGCGCGGCCGAAGGCCGTCAGGCGTTGGTGTGGGTGGCGCAGGAATACCGCTACATGCCCCCCGTGGCCGAGCTCATTCGCATGGCGCACGAGGGCGCGGTCGGGCGTTTGCACCAAGTGGCGATTCGTGAGCACCGCGAGCCCTTCTACCCCAAGGTGGCCGATTGGAACCGCTTCAGTGCCAACACCGGGGGCACCTTGGTGGAGAAGTGTTGCCACTACTTCAATTTGATGGACCACATTTTGCGCGAGCACCCCACCCGGGTGTTCGCTTCCGGCGGTCAGCGCGTGAACCATTTGGACGAGCGCTATGACGGTCGGGTGCCCGATATTCTGGATAGCGCCTACGTGATCGTGGAGTACCCCAGTGGGGCGCGCGCGAGCCTCGACTTGTGCATGTTTGCCGAGAACTCGGTGGACAACGAGCACGTGGTGGTGGTGGGGGACGAGGGCAAGCTCGAATCGCTGTTGCCATCGCTGACGCTGCGCCACGGACGCCGGGAAGATTGGGGTCGGCGCGAGGTCTGGGGTCAGCCCTCGGGCACCGGGCGCGGGGTGTCGGTGCGCCGTGTTTGGGACACGCGTATTCGCTACGCCGGTCAACATTTTGGGGCCTCCTATATCGAGCATGAGCGCTTTGCGCACGCCATTCGCGAGGGCTTGCCCGCAGAAATCAGTTTGGCCGAGGGTTTGCGCAGCGTGGCCACCGGCATGGCCGCACACCGCAGCATCGACACCGGCTTGCCGGTGGCTTTGGCGGATTTCTTACCCGCCCGTTTGCCTGGAGAGCCTGCATGAGCTATGCCCAATACCCGTCGCTACGCGGTGCGCGCGTGTTCATCAGTGGCGGCAGCTCGGGCATTGGCGCCGAGCTCGTGCGGGCGTTTGCCGGGCAGGGCGCCCGCGTCGCGTTTTGCGGCACGCGCGAGGGCGGCGGCGACGCCTTGATGCAAGAGCTCGCGGCAGCAGGCCTGCCTCGGCCCGAATACGCCGTGTGCGATGTGCGCGATGCCGTCGCCTACCAACGCTTGCTGCGCCAGTTGATTGAGCGTGGCGGCGCATTCCAAGTGTTGGTCAACAACGCGGGCCGCGATGACCGTCACACGATGGAGGAGGTGACGCCGGAATTTTGGGACGAGCGTCTCGCGCTCAACCTCAAGCATTATTTCTTCGCCATTCAAGCGCTGGCGCCGGCCATGGCCGAGGCAGGGGGCGGGAGCATCATCAACATGGGCTCGGTGAGCTGGATGCGCGGGCGCCCGAACTTGGTGGGCTACACCACCGCGAAAGCGGGCATTTTGGGCCTCACGCGCACACTCGCGCGCGAGCTCGGACCACGGGGCATTCGCGTCAATGCGGTGGTGCCGGGGGCCATCGTCACCGAGCGCCAAAATGCCTTGCACCGCGACCCAGTGGCCGATCAGCAGTTTCTCGACGCGCAGTGCCTCAAGATTCGCCTTGACCCGGGCCATGTCGCGCGGGCCACGTTGTTTTTGGCCGCGCAGGACAGTGACGGCATGACGGGCCAGCACGTGCTGGTGGATGCGGGCATCGCCCAGCAGTCCATCCTCACTTGAGGGTTTGCGCGGCGTCTTGCAGGAGGTTTTGCCAAAGCGTTTCAACGCCCGGCGCGCTCGCCGCCACGGCACGGCTACGCCACCAGGGCTCGCCATCGAGGGTCCAGAACGCTCCCCCAGCCTCCTGAATCAACAGCCGACCTGCGGCGGCATCCCACGCCCCCATGCCGCGCGCCCAGAACACGTCCACCCGTCCCGCCGCCAGGTAAGCCAGCTCCAAGGCCATGCTGCCGGCACGACGCGCGCCCGCGCAGCCGCGCAAACACGCCCCGAGTTCGGCCAAATAGAGGTCCATCCAAGCGGCGGTGGGTTTGGGGAACACGGTGGCGGCCACGGCTTGCGCAAGCTGCGCGGTGTGGGCCACACGCAGGGGGGTGCCGTTGACTTGCGCACCCAACCCGAGGGCGGCGTCAAAGCACTCGCCCCGAACCGGGTCCATCACGCAGCCCACAATGGGCTCACTCCCCTGGAGCAAGGCAATGGAGACCGCGTATTGCGGATAACCGCGCAAGAAATTCATGCTGCCATCAATGGGGTCGATGAGCCAGGTATAGCGGTCCGGGTCGAGGCGGGTGGGTTCCCCCGCGTCGCTTTCCTCGCCCCAAAACTGATGCGTGGGAAAGGTGTGGGCGATGCGCGCGCGCAGCTCTTGCTCGATGGCGGCATCAAGCGCGCTGCACCAGTCGCCCGGCGCTTTCTCGGTCACGCGGTGGGCTTGGGCCAGGCCTTGGGTAATCGCGGCGGCGGCTTCGCGTGCCAAGCTCTGGGCAAAGTCGCGCAGGCGGAGTAAATCGTCGGGGGGCGGGATCGAGGCGTTCATGTCAGGCGCGGGCTGTCAACCACATAGTCGTGGCGTTGGGTTTGAACGGTCGAAACACGGTACTCCACTGGGCGCTCGCCAAAGCTCAAGGCCAGACGATGCACTTCCAGCAGGGGCGTGCCCATGCTCACGCCCAAGTGTCGGATGGCTTCGCGCGAGGCGAGCACGGCGCGCGCGCGCTCCTGCGTGCGCAACACCGTGATGCCAAAGTCGTTTTGATACAGGCTGTAAATGGTGCCACTGCGCTCGGTGAAACGCTTCTCGGTGAGACCCTTGAAATGATTGGCCGAGATCACGATTCGGTCGAGGGCCACCGGCCGCGTCCCCAAGCTCAGCCGGTTGTGAATGAGAAACACCGGATCGCCTTCGCGCAGGCGCAGGGCGCGCGCCATCACCTCATCGGCGCGTTGGCGCTCAAAGGAGAGGAACTGCACGGCGGGGAACTCCGGCTCTTCGGGCAAGCTTGGGCTGGGCCACTCGCCGCGCGACTGCATGCGGAAAAACTGAAACACAAAGCGATCGCGCGAATGCAGTCGAACAAAGGTGCCTTTGCCTTGGCGGCGCACCAAGACATGTTCGGCCACCAGCTCATCCACGGCCCGGCGCAAGGTGCCAATGCTCACCTGCAGGGCCTGGGCGAGCTCTCGCTCGTTGGGCAAAGCCACGCCCGGCCCCCACTCGCGCGCCTCGATGCGCTGGAGCAAGGCCCGTTTGACTTGCAAATACAGCAAGCCCGAACCGGCGGCAGCCGATGCGATGACGGGGGGTTGAACGGGTTGCATGGCCCAAGTGTAGCCAAACGTACCCGATTCATCCAACTCATATAGATGACATGATTGACAGCTTTTTCCGCCTTCGGCAAAGTCTCTCCCATCGCAATTTTTCCTCACGGGAGTCACGATGATTCATTTTGTTTTGCACGATGCCAAGGACACGGTTGCCGTGTGCGTGGTTGAAGGAATTAAAAAAGGGGATTCGCTCAAGGGCTGGATCATGGACGAAGACCGCATGATTGAGGTCAAGGCCAAGGCCGATATTCCGATTGGCCACAAGATCGCCCTCAAAGACATGGCGGTGGGTGACACGGTCTGGAAATACGGCATCGACATGGGCAAAGTTGTCGCGCCGATCACGGCTGGCGAACACGCGCACGTCCACAACATCAAGACCAAGCGCTGGTAAGCCCTCGGCGCCAGACTTTATTTGTCCCCCATTCCTCTGAAAGGTATTCACCATGTCCGTGATCAGCAAAGACACGACCTTCCTCGGCTATCGTCGCGAAAATGGCCGCGTAGGTGTTCGCAACCACGTCATCATCCTCCCGCTCGATGACCTCTCCAACGCCGCCGCCGAGGCCGTGGCGCACAACATCAAAGGCTGCATGGCCATCCCCCACCCCTACGGTCGTTTGCAGTTTGGCGCCGACCTCGATTTGCACTTCCGCACCCTCATTGGCACGGGTTGCAACCCCAACGTCGCTGCGGTGGTGGTGATCGGCATTGAAGACGGTTGGACCAAGAAAGTGGTCGACGGCATTGCCGCCACTGGCAAGCCCGTGACGGGCTTTGGCATCGAAGGCCATGGCGACCACGACACCATCTTGCGTGCCAGCAAGGTGGCGCGCGAGTACGTGCAATGGGCCAGCGAAAAGCAGCGCGAGGTGTGTGGCATTTCCGAGCTCTGGGTTTCAACCAAGTGCGGCGAGAGCGACACCACCAGCGGTTGCGGCGCCAACCCCACCGTGGGCAACGCCTTTGACAAGCTTCACCCCCTGGGCAACTACCTGTGCTTTGGCGAGACCAGTGAAATCACGGGCGGCGAGAGCATCGTGGCCGCACGCTGCAAGACGCCCGAGGTGGCCGAGAAATTCATGTTCATGTTCAACCGTTACCAGGACATGATCAATCGCCACAAAACCACCGATCTCTCCGAGAGCCAGCCCACCAAGGGCAATATCGCGGGCGGTTTGACCACCATCGAAGAAAAAGCCTTGGGCAACATTCAGAAGATCGGCAAGAAGTGCACGGTTGACGGCGTCATCGACAAAGCCGAGATGCCCACCTACCCCGGTCTGTGGTTCATGGACTCCTCCTCCGCCGCAGCGGAGATGGTCACGCTTTGCGCGGCATCGGGCTATGTGGTGCACTTCTTCCCCACCGGACAGGGCAACGTGATCGGCAACCCGATCCTCCCCGTCATCAAGATTTGCGCCAACCCCCGCACCGTGCGCTTGATGAGCGAGCACATCGACGTCGATTCGTCGGGCCTGTTGCAGCGTGACATCACCCTGGATCAAGCCGGCGACAAGCTCCTCGAGTGCATGCTGCGCACAGCCAATGGTCGCTTGACCGCCGCCGAGGCCTTGGGTCACCGCGAGTTTGTGCTCACCCGCCTGTTTGAGTCGGCCTGATGGCGCACATCCTCATCAGCGAGTTCATGGACGCGCCGGCCGTAGCGCTGCTTCAGCAGCGCCACACGGTGCAATACGAGCCGGGCTGGGTCGACCAACCCGACGTGTTGCGCCAGGCGGCTGGGCAAGCCGACGCCTTCATTGTGCGCAACCGCACCCAAGTGCGGGGTGACTTGCTCGCCGCGCTCACCCGCTGCCGCGTGGTGGGGCGTCTGGGCGTGGGACTCGACAACATCGACGTCCCCGCCTGCGAGGCGCGCGGCATGCAAGTCATTCCAGCGACCGGGGCCAACGCCTTGTCGGTCGCGGAGTACGTGATTGGCACGGCCATGGCTTTGCTGCGGGGGGCCTACCATGACCAAGCGGCCATGGTGCAAGGCGCTTGGCCCCGTCAGGCCCACTCGAATGGGCGTGAGATTCATGGCAAAACGCTGGGCTTGGTGGGGTATGGCGGCATTGGCCAACTCACCGCACAGCTCGGCCGCGGCCTGGGCATGCGCATCATGGCCTACGACCCGGCGCTTGATGCCCACCACCCGGCATTTGCCTCTGGCCTGGCCGAGCGCGCTTCGCTCGAGACCGTGCTCGCCCAAGCCGATGTGCTGAGCTTGCACGTCCCGCTGCTGCCGAGCACCCGGCACCTGATCGATGCCGCGCGGTTGGCGACCCTCAAGCGGGGTGCCATTCTCATCAACACCGCCCGCGGCGGTGTGGTGGATGAACCTGCCGTGGTGGCGGCTTTGCGCGCCGGCCATTTGGGGGGCGCAGCGCTGGATGTATTTGAAAAAGAACCCTTGCCGGCGCAAGCCGATTGGGCCGATGTGCCCGGTCTGATCCTCACGCCCCATATTGCCGGCGTCACCGCCGAATCCAATGAGCGGGTGAGTCAGATGATTGCCGAAAAAGTGCTGGAGGCCCTGGCGTCATGAGTGCCATGCGATACGAAGACTGTGTGCAGCTGGCCACAACGGCGCTGCAGGCCAGCGGGGCCAACCCCCACATGGCGCGGGCGACCGCTGAGGCCCTGGTGCTGGCCGAGGCCCAAGGCCTGGGCTCGCATGGCTTGGCACGCGTACCCCAATACGCGACACACTTGCGCAACGGCCGGGCCAATGGTCAGGCCAAAGCGCAGGTGGTGCGCCGCAAAGGCGCCGCCTTGAGCGTGGACGCAGGCCAAGGGTTGGCATTTCCCGCCTGTGCCTTGGCGGTGCAAGAAGCCATTGCGGTGGCGCGCACCCAAGGCGTGTGTGTGGTGGGGGTGATGAACAGCCACCACGCGGGCGTGATGGTCGACCATTTACGCCCCGCCGCCCAAGCGGGCATGGTGGGCTTGGCCTTGGCCAATTCGCCCGCCGCGATGCCAGCGGCCGGCGGACGTCATCCGATTTTTGGAACCAATCCGATTGCCGCCATCTTCCCGCGCGGCCACGGCCAAGACCCCCTCATGATCGATTTGTCGCTCTCCGAAGTGGCGCGCGGCAAGCTCATGGTGGCGGCCAAAGAGGGACGCCCCATTCCGCTGGGGTGGGCACTGGACGCCCAAGGCGAACCCACCACGGATGCCCAAGCCGGCCTCTCGGGCTCCATGCTCGCGATTGGTGCGGCCAGCAGCAGCAAAGGGGCCATGTTGGCCTTGGTGGTGGAGTTGTTGGTGACGGCCGTCATTGGCGCGCAATTTGGCTTTGAGGCCAGCTCGTTCTTCGTGGACGAAGGCAACGCCCCCCGCATTGGCCAGTTCTTCCTGCTCATCGATCCCGCGGCCATGACGGGCGATGCCAGTTACTTCGACCGCGTCGAGGTGTTGGTGACCGAGATGTTGCGCGACGAGGGCGTGCGTCTGGCCGGCGCACGTCGACTCGCTCTGGAGCGCAAGGCGCGCGCCGAGGGCTTGACGGTCGCCCCTGCCACGCTGGCCCAACTCCAAGCCTTGGCCGGCTTAGGCGCCTGACGCAGGCGATGACCCGCGCAGCCCGTCTTGCCAGCGGTTGGGCATCGCTCACAGGCCTTGCGCCGGGGGCTTTGGTCTGCTTGCTGGTGGCTTGGGCGGCGGCCCACTTGTCCCACCAATTGGGTGGCCCGACCTTGCTCTATGCCTTGTTGCTGGGCTTGTCATTGCATTTTTTGAGTGAACAGTCCCGCATCAAGCCCGGTCTGGATTTTGCGGCGCGCACGGTCTTGCGCACCGGCGTGGCGTTACTCGGGTTTCGCATCAGTTTGCCCGAGATCGTGGCGTTGGGCCCTCGCACCGCGTTGATGGTGGTGCTGGCGGTGGGCACCACCGTGGTGGTGGGCGTCGCGCTGGCGCGCTGGATGAAACGGCCCGTCAACGAGGGGCTGATCTCGGGGGGCTCGGTGGCCATTTGCGGCGCTTCAGCCGCGCTGGCCGTGGCCTCGGTGTTGCCGCAAACGCGCGAGAACGAGCGTCACACCTTGTTGGTCGTGGTGGGCGTGACCATTCTCTCCACCGTCGCCATGGTGCTCTACCCCATCTTCACGCAATGGATGGCCTGGACACCCTTGCAGTCGGGGTTTTTCCTCGGCGCCACCATTCACGATGTGGCGCAAGTCGTGGGCGCGGCGAGCTTGCTCGAACCGCAGGCTGGGGGCGTCGCGCTGCAAACGGCCACCATCACCAAGCTCGCACGCGTGGTCTTGCTCATGCCGGTGGTCATCATCATTCACGCCGTATGGAAAGAGAGCCGCAACCAAGACCTGCCCGAGCAGCGCACGCCCATCGTGCCGGGCTTTTTGGTGGCGTTTCTTCTGGCGGTGCTCTTGCACACCGCGGGCTGGGTGCCCGAGGCCTTGGCCCAGCAGGCGGGAGACCTCTCGCGCACCTGCCTCGTGATCGCGATTGCGGGCGTGGGCATCAAGACCCGCTTTCAGGACTTGCTCAAGCTCGGTTGGCTCCCCCTGGCCATGCTCGTGGGCGAGACGCTTTGGATTGCCTTGCTGGTGGGCACGCTCATGCTCACCTTGGGCATGGGCTGAGAGCCCCCGCGCGCGCGGACAAGACCCCACAAGACCCCACTGACATCTTCGAGGGCTGGAGAGACCCCGCGCGCGTGGCCTAGGACGCCTCACCTTTGCGCGCCAAGGCCCGGGCATAGACCGTGTTGCGCGCTTGGCCGGTGTAACTCGCCGCAATTTGCACGGCGGTTTTCAAGGGGGTGTGGGGGAGTAAGAGGTCGAGCAACCGGTCCAAATCCTCCGTTGGCGCGACCACGGTATCGGTGGCGTGCACCACGACCACAAACTCACCCCGTTGGCGATTCGCATCCTCGGCCAGCCAGGCGGGAAAATCTTGCGCGCGCAGGTTGACGATTTGCTCAAACTGCTTGGTCAGCTCTCGCCCCACGCCCAACCAACGATCGCCCAATGTGCCGAGCGATTCGGCCAAGGCCGCAATGCGGTGCGGGGCCTCGAGCAATACCTGCGTGCGGGACTCTTGTGCGAGAGCCTCCACTGCGGCCTGACGCTCACCGGCCTTGGTGGGTAAAAAACCCACAAACACAAATCCCGCGTCCAGCGGGGCGGGGCAGCCCGCCGCGCTCAGCAAGGCGGTCACGCTGCTCGCGCCCGGAATGGGCACGACACGATGCCCCGCTTGCAACGCGGCCCACGCCAGACGCGCTCCGGGGTCGCTCACACCCGGCGTGCCGGCATCGCTCACATAGGCCACACGTTGCCCCGCCGCCAGCCGTTCACACAAGGCCACGCTGGCGGCGGCCTCGTTGTGCTGGTGGAGGGCCAGCCAATCGCCCGCTGGGCGAACCAGACCATAGGCACGCAAGAGGGCTTGGGAGTGACGCGTGTCTTCACAGGCCAAGCAATCGACACTGGCGAGCACATGCAGCGCGCGCAGGCTAATGTCAGCCAGGTTACCGATGGGGGTGGCCACGATGTAGAGCGCCCCTCGGGGCCAATCTTGGCCTTGTACGGCCGCGTGGGCCGTGGCCAACGCGTTTTCAAAGGAGGCATGCATGCGAAAAAACTCCCAGACAGGACGACCCAGCGCCGTCGCGGTAGGCCGGGGGGTCGAATCCCGCGCCCAGCGGTGGTTGCAGTCGCTCGGGTGGCGACTGCTGGCGCGCAATTATCGAACGCCCGGGCGCTTCGGCGCTGAAGTCGATCTCATTTTTCGCGATCCCCAAGGCGTTCTGGTGTTTGTTGAGGTGCGCCATCGGGCCAATCTGGCCTTTGGCGGGCCAGCGGCAAGCATCACTTGGCAAAAGCGCCAACGCCTGCTGCGGGCGGCGCAGTACTTTTTGTGCCGCTATGTCGCGCCACCCCCGTGCCGGTTCGACGCCGTGCTCAGCGACGGGCGGGGGGAACTGCACAGAGTGGAGGCCGCTTTTCGTGTTGGGGAATAAGGGACTCGGTATGATTAGGGCATGCTCCAACACCGCATCGAACAACATTTCATCGACAGCGCCGACCTGAAATACCAGGCCGCCCAAGTCCTCTCACGTCCGATTTCGGCAGCAGTAGCGGCCATCTTGGCGAGTGTGACCAGCGGAGGCAAGGTCTTGGCCTGCGGCAACGGCGGTTCTGCTGCCGACGCCCAACACTTCGCCGCTGAATTTGTCGGGCGTTTCGAGCGTGAGCGCCCTGAACTGGGTGCCATTGCCCTGAGCACGGACTCCTCCATCCTCACGGCGGTGGCCAACGACTACCACTTTGACCAAATCTTTGCCAAACAAGTTCGTGCTTTGGGCCAGTCAGGCGACGTGCTGCTGGCCATCACCACCAGTGGCAACTCGGCCAATGTGCTCGCGGCCATCGAGGCCGCCCATGAGCGCGACATGACGGTGGTGGCCTTGACCGGCAAAGGCGGCGGCAAGATGAACGCGCTGCTGCGCGAAACCGATGTGCACATCTGCGTGCCGCACGACCGCACGGCGCGCATTCAGGAAGTGCACTTGCTCACGATCCATTGCTTGTGCGATGGCGTCGATGCCCAGTTGCTGGGCGAACAGGAAGGAAACCCATGAAAACCACGCGTATCAAAAGTACCCTGACCCTGCTGGCTTTGGCCAGCGCACTCTCCGCCTGTGCCCCCGTGATGGTGGGCAGTGTGGTGGGCACGGCCATGGTGGCGAGCGACCGTCGCACCTCCGGGGCTCAACTGGAAGACGAAGGCATCGAGGTTCGTGCGGGCTCCGCGATTCGCGAAAATTTCGGTACCAACGCCAATGTCAGTGTGACGAGTTTCAACCGCCAGGTGCTCATCACCGGTGAAGTGCCCAATGCCGCGGCACGCGCCCAAGTGGAGAGCTTGATCAGCAAGCTGCCCAACGTGCGCAGCGTGGTCAACGAGCTCGCCATCGGTCAGGCCAGCACGGCTGGCCAACGCGCCACCGACGCCCTCACCACCACCCGCGTCAAAGCCGCGATGGTGGATTCCAACGACATCTTCGCCAACACCTTCAAGGTGGTGACGGAACGCGACACGGTCTACCTCATGGGCCGAGTGACCCAGCGCGAAGCTGCGCGTGCCACCGAAATTGCACGCAAGGTCTCCTCGGTCAAACGCGTCGTGCGTGTGTTTGAAATCATCACGGAAGAAGAGCTCAAAGCCTTGCTGCCCAAGCCGCCCAAACAAGAGCCCACCACCCCCCAGCCTGTGCTCTCGGGCACCGGTCAACCGGTGACCACCCAGGTGCCCGCCACCACCAGTCCGGTGCGCTAAATGGGCGGGGCATGAACCCCTCCTGGTCGGCCAACTATCAGGCGGTGCGCGCGCGCATCGCCCATGCGTGTGAGGCTGCGGCCCGCAAGCCCGACGCGGTGGGCCTCCTCGCCGTGTCCAAGACCTTCGGGCCCGAGGCGGTGCGCGCGGTTGCCGCGCTGGGGCAGCGCGATTTCGGTGAAAACTACGTGCAAGAGGCGCTCACCAAAATGGCCGCCCTGCAGGATTGCCCCTTGATCTGGCATTGCATCGGCCCCTTGCAGAGCAACAAAACCCGGGCGGTGGCCGAGCATTTTGACTGGGTCCACACCGTGGACCGGCTCAAAATCGCCCAGCGTTTAAGTGAGCAGCGCCCGGCGCATTTGCCGCCGCTACAAGTCTGCTTGCAAGTCAATACCGACGGTGGCCCCACCAAGGCGGGCGTAAGCCCAGAGGCGGTGCGCGAGCTCGCCCAGGCGGTGCTCGCGCTGCCGCGTTTGCAACTGCGTGGGGTGATGACGATTCCCGATCCAGTGGACGGTTTTGAGGCCCAGGTGGCCTTACACCAACGCGCCCGGGCCGTTCTGCAAGACCTTCAACAAGCTTTTCCCCATGCCCAGCTCGACACGCTCTCCATGGGCATGACGGCTGATTTAGAGGCCGCCATTCACGCCGGCAGCACCTTAGTGCGCGTGGGCACGGCTATTTTTGGCGTGCGCGCGCCTCTGCGCGACCCTGCGGCGAATCAGTAACGCGGCAGATCGGGGTGGGAGAGTTTGCCGCTGCGCACCAGCATCTTGCCGTATTCGGCGCAGCGGTGCAGGGTGGGAATGACCTTGCCAGGATTGAGCAGGCCTTCACTGTCAAAGGCCGCTTTAAGGGCGAACATTTGGGCGTTTTCAGCCGCAGAAAACTGCACGCACATGCTGTTGAGTTTTTCAATGCCCACACCGTGTTCGCCCGTAACCGTCCCCCCCATGGCGACGCTGGTCTCGAGAATGTCTGCGCCAAACTGCTCACAGCGGTGCAGTTGGTCGGGGTCGTTGGCATCGAAAAGAATGAGGGGGTGCAAATTGCCATCGCCGGCATGGAACACGTTGAGGCAGCGCAGTTGGTACTTCTCTTCCATTTGCGCGATGGCTTGCAAGATGTCGGCCAAGCGCTTGCGCGGGATGGTGGAATCCATGCACATGTAATCGGGGCTGATGCGCCCGGAGGCCGGAAAGGCGTTTTTGCGACCACTCCAAAACTTCAGGCGCTGCGCTTCATCGCGGCTGACGGTGATGGCCGTGGCCCCGCTGGCGCGCAAGACATCGCTCATGCGACCGATTTCTTCTTCCACTTCTTCGGGCGTGCCGTCGCTCTCGCACAGCAAGATGGCGGCGGCAGACAAGTCATAACCGGCGTGCACGAAGTCTTCCACGGCGGCGGTCATGGGGCCGTCCATCATTTCAAGACCGGCCGGTATGATGCCCGCGGCAATCACGGCGGCCACGGCATCGCCTGCTTTGCGCACATCGTCAAAGCTCGCCATGATGCAGCGCCCAAGCTGCGGCTTGGGCACGAGTTTGACGCGCACTTCCAGTGTGACGGCCAACATGCCCTCGCTGCCCACCACCAGGGGCAACAGGTCGATGCCCGGGGTGTCGAGCGCGCCACCGCCAAAACGCACCGGCTCACCTTCGATGGTGTAGCCGCGCACCTCCAACACATTGTGCAAGGTGAGCCCGTACTTCAGGCAGTGCACACCGCCAGAGTTTTCCGCCACGTTGCCGCCAATGGTGCAGGCAATCTGGCTCGAAGGGTCGGGTGCGTAATACAGCCCGTGCGGTGCGGCGGCTTCGCTAATGGCGAGGTTGCGCACCCCACATTGCACACGCGCGGTGCGGCTGACGGGGTCGATTTCCAAAATGCGGTTGAAACGGGCGAGCGAGAGGGTCACCCCTTCGGCGTGCGGCATGGCCCCACCAGACAGGCCGGTGCCCGCGCCGCGCGCGACCACCGGTACGCGCAAGGCATGGCAGGTGCGCAAGACCGCTTGCACTTGGGCTTCGGTCTCAGGCAGCACCACGCACAGGGGCCGTTGGCGGTAGGCCGTGAGGCCATCGCACTCGTAGGGGGTGGTGTCCTCGGGGGTGTAGAGCACGGCGTCGGCCGGCAGCACGCTGTGCAGGGCCTCGACCACTTCCTGTTGGCGCACGCCCCGGGCGGCGTCGCTCGTCGCGTCACGCATATTCATGGCCTCCACTGTAGCGCCAAACAGTACCCACGCCAATTGGGGGTGTATGCCCCGGGTCGCTGGGCGACTTACTTGAAAATCACGGTTTTATGGCCGTTGAGCTGCACGCGGTGCTCACTGTGCCATTTGACCGCGCGTGCGAGCACCTGGCTTTCGGTGTCTTTGCCCAAGGCGGTAAGGTCTTCCACGGTTTTGCTGTGGTCCACACGCGTGACGTCTTGCTCAATGATCGGGCCCTCATCGAGGTCGGCCGTCACATAGTGGGCAGTGGCGCCAATGAGCTTGACCCCGCGGTCGTGCGCCTGATAGTAAGGCTTGGCCCCTTTGAAGCTCGGCAAGAAGCTGTGGTGAATGTTGATCGCCCGCCCTTGCAGCTTCTCGCACAAATCGTTCGACAGAATTTGCATGTAGCGCGCGAGCACCACCAGCTCCGCTCCTTCGTTCTGGATGATTTCGAACTGGCGGGCTTCGGCCTGGGCCTTGGTCTGCGCGGTCACCTCGATGTGGTGAAAGGGAATGTTGTAGCTCGCCGCGAGTTGGTAAAAGTCGCGGTGGTTGCTGACAATGGCGCGCACGTCCAAGGCGAGCAACCCACTCTTGACGCGAAAGAGCAAATCGTTGAGGCAGTGCCCTTCCTTGCTCACCAGAATGACCGTGCGCATGGGCTGGTTTGCATTGTGCAGGGTGCAGCGCATGCCAAACCCTTGGGCAAACCCGTTCAAGTCGGCTTGCAAATCGGATTGTGAGCGAGAGGAGGCAAAACGCACGCGCATGAAAAACAAACCGGTGCCGGTGTCGTTGTACTGGGCGGCTTCCTCAATGTTGCCGTCGCGCTCGAACAAAAAACCGGATACGGCGTGCACGATGCCCGGGCGATCCGGGCACGCAATTTGGAGAATATAAGCAGGCATGGGGGGATTGTAGGAGGCTCGCCCCCTCGCCCCCGGCCCGCAATCCGGCTTAGTGCAAGTGAACCGGGTTTTGGGCCAAGACGGTGTAGCCGTCCAAAATGGTTTCCACCTCTTCTTGAGTGGGGGAATGGGCTTCCCAAGCGCGCAACTGCAGCTCAAACTTCTGGGCCATCTGGCCTTCGAGGTAGATTTCCTTGCCGCTGCGCTTATCGACAATCTCAAAACCCTCGCGCTGGAGGAGGGGCAAATCGGCCCGTTCGCGCGGCTGCGCAGTATCGGGCATTTGTAAATGGACGACGGAGAAGGTGTCTGAGTTGTAAAGCAAATTCATATCAGCCTCCCCAGCTGTTTAATGCTGGTCCCTAGCATATCGGTTCGGCGGGGGGAATTTCAAGGGGAGGGCTTTTCCACATCGCGCAATGACAAGTCCACCCAATCCTGATTGGCGTTGGTCAGGCGTAGCCGTGCCGGCAAGTATTGGCGCTCGCGGGCCAGCCAAATCTCCAGTTTCTGGTCCCCAAGACGCAGGGGCTCACGCACCAACTTGACCGTGGCCAGGGCTCCGATGGGCAGTTGCAACCATTCGTCCGGTTCGATGCGGAAATGCCACACTTGGGCTTCGCTTTGGGTGGCAACTTGGAAGGACAGCACGGTCCCCACGGGGTAGCGCGTAGGCTCGGCCCCGATCAGGGCGCTGAGTTGGACAAAGAGGCTCAAGCGGTCTTGCGCGCCCGGCAGCAACGGCACCTCGGGCGCTTGGGTGCTAAAACGAATGCGTTGCTGCTCGGCGTCGAATTGCACCGACAACTCACTGCGGTTGCGGTCCGCAAATCGTTGTGGCACCAGGCCCTGTGGCCCGAGGCTGCCCATGCTGGTTTGCACCCGCGAGCCCAACAAAAACGCCCCCACCTCCAAACGGGCCTCGTAACGTTGGCCAGCCAACACTTGCCAGCGCAATTCGGCGTTGGCCCAGTAATCCAGCTGTTTGGCGCGCCCCTGCGCCGCGTAACGCAGACGCGCCGATTCGGGTAAGGCCATCAGCCGCTCAACCGGGGGTGCGGCGGGTTCCGGGCGGTCAAAGGGCGGCAAGTCCACCCGTGCCGCTTGCGCCAAACTCGCCGCCGCGGAGGCCGGTAAAGCCACCGGGGCCACCGTGATGGCGTGCGCCTCGCGCTCCACATCCGCGGGCGCGAGCACGGCCGCCGTCGCAGGCGCCGGGTCGTGCGCCGGTCGGGCGCTGGGGGGGG
>VEQC01000314.1 GCA_018883455.1 Limnohabitans sp.
ATACCCCCCTAAATTCAGGCGGCCATTGGTGGCCGATCCGACGAGGGTGAAGGCCTTGTTCAGATCGCTGCAGGCGATTTGGAAATCGTTGAGTGCAACGGCTTTGTTGACTTCTGTGGGCGTGGAGGATGCCCCTTGAAAGCTGGCGGCGACAAAACTGGGGGCTTCGCTGGCGTCCACGACTTGCACGGTGAGGTCTTGCGGGGTCGTGTTGCCCGCGCTATCGGTCGCGATCACCCGCACCCGATAGTTGTTGTTGCCTGCGGCGGACTTGACGGCGCCCTCGTAATCGCGCCCACTGCCCGATTGCCAACTGAGCACGCCCGCTGAGCTCAGCGTCATGAGGGCGGCGTCGGCGTTGGCGGCGACACCTTCGTAGTGTGTGTCCAGGGCCCAAGTGACGGATTCGTTGGCAGTGAGCGTGGCGATGGTTTGCGTGTTTTCCACCACACTGAGGGTGGTGTTCGAGGTGATGCGCGGGGCCGTGGCCTCCAAATTGAAGCTCAATGCCGTGCTGGCCATCGATCGGTTTTGTTCGCTGATCGCCACGGCGGTCACGCTGATAGGGCCATCGCCAAGATCTTGCACTTCTTTGGCGGTCACCCTCAAAGACAACCTCAGCGCAGGTCTCATGGGTGTGACCGATGAAGCCATTTTGCAGGCTTGTCAGGCGACAGGATTAAGCGCCTTTGTCGCTAGCCACCCCAAGGGTTTGGAGATGCCCATCACCGAAGGTGGCGGCGGGGTCAGCGGCGGCCAACGCCAGCTCATTGGTTTAACACGCCTCATACTCGCCGGCCCCTCCATGTGGCTACTCGATGAGCCGACGGCAAACATGGACGACGAGACTGAGCGTCGTGCCATTCATGCCCTCATCCAGCGTGTGCAAGCCGACCAAACCTTGGTGGTGGTGACGCACAAGATGTCCTTGTTGAGCTTGGTTCAGCGGCTTGTGGTGATGGCGCAGGGGCGAATTGTGCTCGATGGACCGCGCGACGCGGTGCTGGAGCACATGCGCAAGCAAGCTCAGGAAGCCGCGCAAAAAGCAGCCGCTCAGCAACAAGCCACCCCAGCGGCAGTTGAAGGGGTGACCCCCAATGGTGGCGCGCCTAACCCTCAGGGCGCTTGAGGCCCACCCAAACCTTGAAAGCAAAAAAGATGTCTAAGCTCTTATTTATTGCCAAACAGTGGTTGCCCACCGAATGGACGCAACGCCTGGTGCTTGCGCTGGCGCTCATGCTCGTGATTTCGGGCATCTGGATGCATGTCACCGATATTCCCCAACTCGCGCGCAGCCAGGGCCAAGTCATTGCCATGCAGCGCACCCAAATCATCCAGTCGGCCAACGATGGGGTGGTGCAGCTCATTCCCGTGCGCGAGGGCGATTTTGTGAAGAAGGGCGCGCTGCTCATGCAACTCGATGCGGCGCAGGCCGAGGCCGCTGTGGACGATAGCCTCGGTCGCGTGGCGGCGCTCAAGGCCATGTTGGCGCGCTTGCGTGCCGAGGTCTTTCAGCGGCCCCTGGAATTTGACCCTTCCCTCAAGGACTATCCGCACTTCACGAAAAACCAACGCGATTTGTACGAGCGACGCCAACGCGCTTTGCGCGAGGAAATTGCCACCCTCACCAACATGCTCGGGCATGTCAACCAAGAACTCAAGATGAGCTTGCCATTGCTGGACACGGGAGACATTGCGCTGACCGAAATTCTGCGCCTGCGTCGCTCGGTGGCCGAACTCGAGGGCACGATCAGCAACCGGCAGAACAAGTTTTTCCAAGACACCCAGGCCGAAATGACCAAGGCGGAGGAAGACCTCTCGACACAAGAGCAAGTCTTGATTGACCGCAAAACCAATCTGGAGCGCATGCAGATTTTTGCGCCCTCAGACGGCTTGGTGCGTAACC